>JBGPNE010000136.1:0-6812 GCA_041487335.1 Pyrinomonadaceae bacterium | reverse complement strand
ACTGCATTTGTGTCCCGACACGCTTGTGCTCACTAATGTGGCGCAGATTGTATCATTGCGTCAGAGACACAACAAAGTTATGGCCCCGAATATCGCCTTTGAGCGCCTTTGGCGGTGGCGTTTTTCCTGACACGAGCGAAGCGCGAACCACCGCAGCATCTTCAATTACCTCACCTGCCGGAATTCTTACGTCGTCACCGATGACAGCATGTTTGACCTGGGCGCCAGGCGCGATAACTACATTGTCCCAGAGTACCGCCTGACTTACTTCCGCCGCGTCGGAGATCATGCACCTGGCTCCCGCGGTTAAGGTCTCTCCTCTCTCGGCCAGCATCATCAGACTGATGTCCAGATAGCGCCGAATCGTGGAAAGCTCGAACCACCGGCCTTTCGCAATATGCACTGCAATGCGTTCCCCTTTGGCCATGGCTCGTGGATAGACATCCGTGGTGGAATGCGAAAAGACGCCATGAGGAATGTAAGTGAAAATTCCGGGTTCAAGTATCTGAATTCCAGTGAACATCAGCGGCGGTTCTTCACTCCCAGAAGCTGCGGCAGTCGGCATTCCACCAAAGGCTTTTAGTAAGCCACCCTCCGCCTCAACAACTGTGAACCGTTCGCACGCGATATTTCGCAGCAGCACAAGCGTCGCGATCGCCTTGCTGCGCCGGTGTGTTTGGAGCGCGGCACTCAAATCGATGTCTGTGATTATCTTGCCGTTGATGACGACGAATGTGTCGCCGTCGAGTAGCGCCCGCGCGTTATCAAGCGCTCCGCTGGTTCCCAGAATCCTCGGCTCCTCCACATAGCTGAGGCTTACACGAAACCGGCTTCCATCACCCAGAGCTGCTCGCACTGATTCCGGCCGATGATGAAGATTAACAATGATTTCATCGCACCCGAAATTAGCCAGGTATTCAGCAACGTAACCCACGAGCGGTTTGCCAAGGATGGGAATGGCTGGTTTGGTCCGATCTTCCGTCAACGGCCAAAGACGTGTGCCATATCCGGCGGAAAGAATCATTGCACGCATGCTCAGCTATTCTATTCGCGATGATCCAATTCTTGTAGCGCAGACTTCGCTCCGCGTCTCGCAGGCAATGAAAACATGAACTAGAGGCTACGCTACTGACGAATTTGAATTCAGAGTGGCACTACGAAGCTTTTGAGGCATTGCGCATCATGAGGTCGAATGTCCCGGGCGCAACTTTGCGGAACCGACCGTTGCGATTCAAGGATACGGCGACGCTTATAGTGGGATTCTGGCCGGTGAACTTAAAGCCGCCTTCAAGCAGGCGGTTGTAAATCTCGTTAACGTGCAGCGGTCCACCCTCTTCGCGAAGCAACAAAGTCACGGCCTGCGGAATCGTTCGGTCCATGAAGCGATCACTAAGAGCTTCTATGTTCGCCCGTATTGGAGGAATCTGCTGCCGCTTGGCTTCCAGGGAAACTGGTCCACGCGTGTGTGTGGGGGGCGAATGCCGCATCGCTGCTTCGAGCTCGGCGTCCGAAGGGAGGCCAACTGAAAAATTGCTCGACGCCAGCACCGAAGACAGCAGACGATAGATGGCCGCTTCAGTCTGACTCGCCAGCGTGTCCATTTCCGCGAGTTCGGCCCGCACAGCGTCGGCCTCCGCCTCCAGCTCTCGTAGCCGCGCACCGAGATGCATTCGCGCCGCGCGCGACTGGCGCAAGCTCTGCTCCAGCCTGGAGAGGAGATTTTCGTTGGGCCTATCCATCAGTCAAATCTTAAAGTGATCTCAGCGTTTGCACAATACTTTTGCAGGGGCGGACCGGCTGTCACTTTATCGGTCGCGCTCCAGGACATAAGTTGGGATCGCTCTTAGCGACTCGCAATACTCGGATTCCGGCAAGACATCGAGCGCATCTCGGGCAGCCTCGGCGAATTCATAAGCACGTTCTTTTGCCTTTTCGAGGCCTCCGATTCGTTCCACAGCCCTTAGGAGATCGCTGCGGGGAACAGCGTTGTAGTTCCCTTCTCTCATCACAACTTGGAGCATCTCACGGGCAGCATCATCACTCTCGATTAGGTATATCAAAGGCAGAGTAACTTTGCCGCCTACTAGATCAACCCCCGAGGCCTTCCCCAGAGTGTCTTCAGTAGTCGTGAAGTCGAGCAGGTCGTCTATGAGTTGAAAAGCCGTGCCGAGACTGAGCCCATAGCTCCGCAGTGCTTCCTGCTGCTGCTCGCTGGCCGCGCCAAGTATTGCGCCCACTTCGCAGCAGGCGCTGAAAAGATGCGCTGTCTTGCGCTGCAGAACATCCAGATACTGTTCTTCCGAAACCTGCGTCTGGCCCAACAGGGTTAACTGAAGCAATTCACCCTCTGTCATCTTGCGCGTCACCCTGGTCAAGATATCCAGGATAGGTAACGACCGTTCGGCGAGGCTTGTTTCAAAGGCAGACATATAAAGCCAATCGCCCATCAGTACAGCGGTCTCGTTCCCATAAAGAGCGTTGATTGTCGGACGATTTCTTCGTGTATCAGCAGCATCGATGATGTCGTCATGGACGAGAGTCGCCGTGTGCAGAAACTCCATGACTGTGGCCATGCGGATCGAGTTGTAATGAGAGCCGTCACCGCCAACAGCGTAATTGGAAAGGATTGCCAGGGCGGGACGCACACGCTTGCCACCTGAGTTTCGAAGGTAATCGCCTATGTAAGTAATCACCTGAACATTGGAGCGTGCCTGGCGCTCAAACTCTGCTTCCACCTGTTCCAGTTCCGCTGAGATCAGATTGAAGATACGCCGAGCCGAAAGCTTTGCTTCTTCAAGGGCAACTGTATGAACGGATGTCTGCATTAGGTTTATCTGTAGCTGCTTGCCTTAATCCCGCATTAGTTCGAGCGATAGTTTGTAAACTGCATATGAATGCCAAAATCCTTGGCCTTCAATTTAGCCATTACCTCTTGAAGTGTATCGCGGTCTTTTCCCGAAATGCGTACTACATCGCCTTGAATCGCTGCTTGCACCTTTGCTTTCGAATCTTTGATGAACCTGACGATCTCTTTTGCCTTTTCCTGAGGGATTCCCTGCTGAATCTGAACGAGCTGTCTGACGGTGCCGCCGGCCGCCGGCTCCACGTTCCCATAACTCAAGGCCTTTAGCGGGACTCCCCGGCGCACTAGCTTCTGCTGCAGAATGTCATTCATGTTTCGCAGCTTGGTCTCGTCTTCGGCCGTGAGCACCAACTCGTTCTGTTCCAGAACTACGTTGGCCGAGCTGCCTTTGAAATCGAATCGTTGTCGCACTTCTTTGATCGTCTGATGGATCGCGTTTGTCACTTCTGCTCGGTCAACGTCAGAAACGATGTCGAACGAATTTTGCTGGGCCATTTGATTGCTGGAGCCGCCTTGATCGGTCTTAGTTAAACTGAACTGCCAGAGATTGTGAGGATAACATCAAAACTAAGCCATGTGAAAGTCTTCTCTAGATTCAACTAGGCCGCTCTGTAGATAACAAAAAACTACAGACAGCAAGGGCAATCCCGCCTACCAGACCCTGAGACTTTCTGGAAGACTCACTTTGGCCCGGCTTGAAAAGTCTTCCAAGTTAGAGAGCGTGTTGAAACTGAAGGCAACTCTCTTGTCAGGAAGGTCTTGCCCAACTCTTAGGTGAGTTCAAGTCCGAAAAGCCTGGCAAAGTTGTTGCTTGTGAGAGTGGCTATTTCTTGAATATCCAAGCCATGAATGGTCGCCAGACAGCGCGCAACTTCCACAACCCGAGCAGGCTCATTTCTGCGGCCACGAAAGGGTTCGGGCGAAAGATAAGGGCAATCGGTTTCGATGAGAAGCCGATCGAGCGGAATTCGGGCCGCGAGTTCCCTCAGGTCGTTTGCTTTCTTGAAGGTAAGATTTCCGGCAAAGGAGATTAGAAAACCAAGCCCCATGGCAGATTCCGCCAGGTTCCAGGCGCCGCTGAAGCAGTGCATAATGCCGCCAACAGTCGATCCTTGCCATTCTGACTGCAAAATCTCAATCGTATCGTCATCTGCTTCACGAGTGTGAATCACGACTGGAAGCTTGCGCTCGCGCGCGGATCTTAGCTGTCTTTTGAAGACCTCTCGCTGCACATCGCGCGGCGAATTGTCATAGTGATAATCAAGTCCGATTTCACCCCAGGCAATTACTCGTGAGCTACGCTTTGCAAGCTCCCGGATCCTTTGCTCAGCTTTGTCGTCAAACAGGCGGGCGTCGTGAGGATGAGTACCAATGGCGGCATAAACATCCGGATAACTCCCGGCTACGTCAACAGCCCGTTCCAGTGCGCCGCTGTGAGGATCTCCAGTGCCGATGTTGAGAATCGCTTGTATACCGGCGGCGCGCGCGCGGTTAATAACCTCTTCGCGATCGTTGTCGTATTCGGCTCCGTCAATATGGGCGTGGGAATCAATGAACATGGAAAGCACCTGACAATAGACAATTAGACCATGGACGATTAAGAAAAACCCTATCGTCTATGGTCTATCGTTTGCCGTCTTCCTTATTTCAGTCTCGCCCCATTCGGCACATCTTCCGTGAACGTGGCAATCACGGGCCGCCCTTCTTCACCAATCGAAGCAGCAACAACCATTCCCTGCGATTCATACCCGCGAAGCTTGCGAGGTTTGAGGTTTGCCACCACGACCACCTTGCGGCCTACAAGCTTCTCCGGTTCGTAGTATTCAGCAATGCCGGCAAGAATCTGGCGCGGCCTTTCTTCACCGAGATCTATATTCAACAGTAACAGCTTGTCAGACTTCGGCACCCGCTCGGCTGTTAGTATCTGGCCCGCTCTGAGATCAACCTTGGCAAAGTCGCCTATTTCAATAAAATTAGTAGCACCTTGCGTCTCGGCCACAGAGTCGGCTTCTTTTGGCCCTGGCATTGGCGGCGAAGGTTTCATCTCGACATTAGCCGTAGCCCTCGCAACCGCATCTGCCTCAGGAGCATGCGTACCGGAAGGCTCGCTCACCTTCTTGATCTCGTTAATTGTTTTGGTCTTATCGATCCGTGGGAACAGCGGCTTGACTTCACCAATCTGTGTATCCTCTGGCAAGCCGCCCCATTGAAGCTCAGCAGGGTTCAGGTTGGAGAGCGAGCCGCTCAAGCCGAGTTGAGCATAAATTGCTTGCGTCGACTCCGGCATGACAGGCTGGAGCAACACACACAACCAGCGTAGAGATTCCGCCGAGCGGTACAAGATCGCATTTAGCGTCTGTCGCTGGTTTTCATCTTTAGCGAGGTCCCAGGGTTTTGCCTCACTGATCATCTTGTCAACGCGTGCGACGACGGACCATGCTACCTCGAGGGCGCGGCTGAAGGCGTAATTCTGAAAGTGCTGCAAAAATTGATCGCGCGCATGCTCGATAAAGCCGGCAATGGTGGTTTCGTCAGTATCCACTCCCGTGCGCTTGGCCAGGAGCAACTTGTCCTCAGAGATTCGGCCTGAGGGAACGCGGCCGTCACAATAACGCCCAATCATTGTTAGGGTACGGCTCGACAAGTTTCCCAGACCACTCGCAAGGTCACTGTTAGTCCGATCAACCAGGGCCTCATATCCGAAGCGGCCATCCTGGCCAAACACCATCTCGCGCAGGCAGAAGTAGCGGATCGAGTCAGTGGAGAAATGGCGATGAAGGATGTCGAGATCAACCGTGTTGCCGAGAGTCTTTGACATTCTCCGTCCAGTCGCATCTTGCCACATGCCGTGAGCGAATACAGTGCGCGGTGGTTCGAGACCGGCGGCTATCAAAAACGCCGGCCAGTAAACCGTGTGCTGCCGCAGAATGTCTTTCCCGACCAGATGCACAGCAGGCCAGAATTTGTCGAAGCCCACGGCACCGTTGCGTTCTTCGTTTCCGAATCCGATTGCCGTGATGTAGTTAATTAAGGCGTCAAACCAGACATAGATCGAATGCCCGGGGTCATCGGGCACGGGAATGGCCCAGCGGACGGAAGCATTTTGCCTGCTGATCGAAAGGTCTTCAAGCCCGCGACGAACAAAACTAATCATTTCATTGCGGCGAGCCTCGGGCAGAATGAAATCAGGTCTGCTTTCGTAAAGTTTCAGCAATGAGTCAGCGAAATCCGAAAGACGGAAGAAATAGCTCTCTTCCGAAACACGATCGAGTGGCTTTAAGTGCACCAGACATGTCGGTGCATCACCCTCACGTTCCGGCCACTGGTATTCATCCTCAGTCTTGTACTCAGCACAGTTGGGACAAAACCAACCTTCGTAATGGCCTTTGTAAATCGCATCGTTTCCCTTAGGAGTTTTTGACCGCGCGACGCGACGCCACAACTCAGCCACACCATCATAGTGAAAAGGCTCGGTCGTACGCATGAAGATGTCGTAGCCGCCATGCACTGTGTCGAGGTCAAAGGAAGCAAACATCTTCTTAAATTGACCTACGATGTAATCGGTGTATTCCTTAGGCGAGATTCCTTTGCGCTCGGCCAACCGCTGGATGTTGATGCCGTGTTCGTCAGTCCCCGTTAAAAAATAGGTCTCATAGCCCAGTTGGCGCTTATGACGTCGCAGACAATCAGCAATGATGGTCGTGTAGAGGCTCCCCAGATGCGGGAGATCGTTAGCGTAGTAGATTGGTGTGGTGACGTAGAAGCTTTGCATTATGGTGAACGGTAAATAGTAAATCGTAAATGGCAAAAGCCGGATTGTTGGGCCTTAATCGTGATGGAGTGACAATAGTCTTCAACGAAAACTACTCACGGAACAACCCACTGCCCATTTACCATTTGCCATCACTATTTACCTCTTTTGTGCCTTTGCGAATTCGTCGCCCGGATT
>JBGPNE010000135.1:0-6830 GCA_041487335.1 Pyrinomonadaceae bacterium | reverse complement strand
GAACGCAAGAGCACAATCCCGCCAGGATCAAAACCACAAACTTACTCATTTGACCTTCAATTCTCATTGCCTCATTCCGAAGTTCCGCGGATTTTACGTTCACTCAAAATCACCAAATGCCTTTCGCTGACGTGGTCATCATCGGAGAGCTGCCCGACGTGAGAACGCGTTGCGACCCGAAGCTCACACTCGGCAGCCAGATCGTTCGAGATGCTCCAGTCGCATCATCAAGTGAGACCTTCAGCGATTGGTATAAAGCATCAATCGGAAAGATCGGAGATGCTCCCGCGCTGGCGACGGACTCTTCCCGCTTCACGACCGCCGCGGGCAGACTGCTGAGATCTTTTGCCACCATGCGTCCGTTGCTCCCTAAGCCTGCGACGGTTGTTCGCAGCACGGCGTTGGCCGGTTTTTCGCTACGCTGATGCTTCGGCGCGGATTTTGCCACATTAAGAGTCGCTCCCGTTTCTCGGTCGTCCTTGGGCGAACCCTGGTTATTGGCAAGCGTATTCGGTCTGCTTGTGTTCGTCGTTTCAACTCGGGCCGAGGTTGAGCTATTTGTTGGCCTCAGAACTCGCAAGAGGAAACCGGCGCCAAGGCCCAGCAAGAGGGCCAGTGTCGCCAGAGCAACGGACGGCAAACCGAATGAAAAACCGGCAATCGCAAACTTACGGGCTAGTCCAGGCTTCCCCTTTGCGAGGCGTGCGCGCAGGCGAACATCGAAGTCTGCAGGTGCTTCAACCGTGCCCAGACTGGCCGCAAGTTGCCGCAACTTAAAACGATCTTCATAGAAGCTCAGGCACTGCGCGCAACTGCGCGTGTGCTCGATCGCCAGCCCGCTAAGCTGCTGGCCCAGGTCGGCCTCTTCGATCTCACGACAAACGCTTCGGCAATTGATTGTTCTCATAACGCTCCCTCTCTAGAGATATGCTCTCATCTTTTCGCGCAGAAAGCCGCGCGCACGGCTAATCCGGGATTTCACAGTTCCCTCACTCGTTTGCAAGATACGAGAGATCTCCTCGTAACTGCGGCCCTCAACATCTCTCAGAATAAGCGGGGCCCTGTATTTCTCGGGCAGCGAACTGATTGCCCGTTGCACCGCAGTGCGCCGCTCAGCATCCACCAGCGCCGTGTCCTGCAGGGGCCTCTCGTCAGCCGGATTAAACTCGCGAGCCTCTGCTCCGTCGTTTGACTGAAAGAAGCCTGTCAGAGAAACCAAGCGGCGGCGTTTTCGTTTCCTCAGTTCACTAATAGCCAGGTTTGTGGCAATACGATAGATGTATGTCGAAAACGCATAGCTTCTCTGGTAGCGATCAGCCGCCCGATAAACCCTCACAAAAGTCTCTTGCGCGAGATCGACTGCTCCGTCGTAGTCATTCGTCATGCGGTAAATGTAGCTCGTGATCTGATTGCGATAACGGCCCACGAGCTCAGCAAATGCATCCCCATCGCCAGTACGCGTCGCCTCGAGCAGCGCATGATCCGAAGTCGCATCTGCGAGCGGCTCTTGCCGCAGGGCAGCGGGGAAACCCAGTTGGTCAATAGAACTCAGTGTGTCCATCAGGGCAGGTAGGCTCTCACGCGCGGCTTACGCGCACTCTTCTTCTCGGAACTTTTTCTCGCGGCTGACGATTGTGCGGCCCTCCAGAAATCGATTATACCCCTGACGGACGACCGCTCGCAGGTTATACACGCCCGAAAACCCAAGAGGTTCCGAAAGCAAGGCGGGAAAGGCGAAAAGCTTAGAACAACTCAATTCTTTAGCGCTCCGAGAGGGCTAGGATACGCTGGCTGCTTCTGGATTTCGGAAAAGTGAATCGTCTATTTTGATGCCAAAAGTTACGGTTAGAATTCGAGTCTCCTGCGTCTGTTTCCCGTCTTCCAACAACACTGTGCGGTAGGGCACCAGCGTACTCTGAGCATAGCGGTAATCGAAAAACTTTTTCGTGTGTTTTACTAGCGTGATGCCAGCAGCGGAAGCCTCTTCGTATTCAAGCCACAAAACGTGAAGACTCTTAACACTTATGTAGTAGCGTGTGCTTCGCTTGTCTTTGTCGACTAGATCTAGTACGTAAAGTTCCAGGCCCTTCTGCTTTTCTTTGCCTACTAAGGCGAGAGTGGACCCGTTCTCTTTGTACCGCAGCAGTGTCTCAATGCTATGGCGGTGCTGTGAAAGGAAGGTCGTTGCCGCGTCTTGCCTCGGAGTAAAGGCGGCGCCATTAATCATTCCCCACAAGCGTCCTTCGCCGTATATCAGCGAATACTCCATTGTAGGCATTTTTTGATCAAGACGAACCTTGTCCTTTTCCGAGCTCTCACCGCGAACGAAGCGCCGCTCATAAGTGGCCTCTTCAGTCTTCCCATCGGTCATAAACCGAGTTATGCGTCCCCGTTCCACGCCGTTACGCCGGATCTGTTCGAGCACTGGCCGAGAGCCGTAGACGTAAATGGCTGACTCGGCAATCTGTTCCGCGGTGAAGGTCTTCTGCGGGTCAGTGGCTGCGCCAACTCTCGTTATACTCGATGTGTCGACGACAAGAAGCGCACAAAAAAAGGCGAGGGACGTAAGTGGTCGAAGCAAGAATTTAGTTCTCCTCTTGGAGGTGAATTGGCACTTGAAACGGCGAAACGGGGAAAGCGAACCATCCAAAGGCGCAAATTGTATCATACGGTCGGCCAAAGGTCGTCTAAGTCCAAGCTTTAACATGGCTTAGCCGCAAGAATAACAACCTCAATGTTGAACTGCGAACAATTGACTCCGGGTTGCAGTTTGATTGATGCTCGTTTCGTTATAAGCGGATGCCCGAATGGCGAGCGTGCACGCGATCCCATCCTATCCCCCCAAGAATCGCGATTGAGAAATGAGTAAAAAGCAGAACACCTTGTTGGGGCACGTGTTATAAGGAGTTTGCGACAATCCTAAAACACACCAACAAGGTGATCCGTGATGAGCAAACTACAACAAACCTTACTGCCAATCAAGCTGGAAACAAGCAAAGAGAAACTGACTAGTCTGGCGGGACTAATGGTGGTCGAAGAGTTGGGTCGGGCCAAGGGCATCTGGGAGCGGGTGGACGAACTGTTTCCGCGGCCGGGTTCAGGACGCGGGTACAAAGCGAGTGAGTACGTGCGGCCGTTGGTGTGGTTGCTGCACGCTGGCGGGCGGCGGCTGGAGGACGTGCGGGAGTTGGCCGCGGAGCACGAGGTGTTGGAGCAATTAGGGCTGAAGCGGTTGCCGTCGCCAGATGCGATTGGGGATTGGTTGCGGCGGCAGGGAGAAAGCCTTGGCGTGCGCGCGTTGCAGCAGACCGACGCAGAGATGATCCGGGCTTATCTGGAATCGTTGGGTGAAGAACTGACGCTGGATCCGGACGCGACAATCATTGAAGCAGAAAAACGCGAAGCGGAGTGGACCTATCAGAAAGTGAAAGGCTATCAACCACTGCTCTGTTATGTGAATGAGGTTTGTGTGCATCACGACTTTCGCGCGGGCAACGTGACGGCGGGGACGCGGGCGCTGCAGTTCATCAAGCAGTGTGAAAAGAAGTTGCCCCAGGGGAAGCGGCATTATTGGCGCAGTGACGCGGCGTTTTATCAGGCCGAGGTGATCAATCACTGCAGTCAAGAGGAGCGCACTTTCAGCATCACCGCAGTGCAAGATAGCGCCGTAAAAATGGCCCTGGCGCAGATTCCGGAGGCGCAGTGGCAGCCGTTTTATACCAAGGAGAAGATCCCTACCGACCGCGAGATCGCCGAGACTGTACATTGCATGGAAGGGACTAAACAAGCCTTTCGTCTGATTGTGCTGCGCTGGCCCAATCCGCAACCTGATCTATTTGAGAGGACGCCTTATTTTTATCACGCGGTAGCCAGCAATCGTGATGAAGCGGAGCGCGCGAGCGAAATAATCCACCGTCACAATCAACGGGGCGAGAGTGAGAACTGGCACAAGGAATTGAAACTGGGGTTTGGTCT
Organism: Pyrinomonadaceae bacterium; assembly: GCA_041487335.1. Taxonomy (GTDB): domain Bacteria; phylum Acidobacteriota; class Blastocatellia; order Pyrinomonadales; family Pyrinomonadaceae; genus PSRF01. Next base: position 2,855 of record JBGPNE010000135.1, on the reverse strand, counting down.
GGAGCAGTTGCCTTGCGGGCAAATCGAAGCCAACGCGTTGTTCTTTGCCATTGGCGTATTGGCCTATAACTTGGGAGTGTTGTTGAAAGCAGAAGTGCTGCCCGAGCAGTATCGCCACAGCACCGTGCAAACCTTGCGCTGGCAAATTTATCGCTTGGCTGGAAAGCTGGTGCGCCATGGGCGGCAATGGATCTTGAAAGTGCGCACCGACAGCGAGAAGTTGGCGCTGCTGCTGGCGGTGAGAGAGAAATGCTTCGCCTTGAGCTAAAGCAGGCTGTTCTTATTCAGTAACGAATCCAGCGGGCGCAGCTGTCGCTACTTAACGCTCCTCGCTGGGGAAAAGATAGTGCAGGAGAATACTCAGATGTAATTCACCACCAAGAACCTCGGCTAACAGCTTACTGCCACTCTCATCTTTGATTTTGGCGGCTTACGACGGGTCTTAAAGAAATCAATCGCGGATCTTGGGGTGGGGCAATCACCTTCCTTTTGTCTGTACATATGTTATGGTATTGCTTTGCACCTGAACGCGAACCGATGCGGCAGAGCCAGCCCCGACACGTTTTGTCCGCTACCGCGCATAGGTGCTATAGTATCGCCACGAATAGATGGTGTGACATCTGGATCGAGTTTTCCGACTCCCTCCTCTTGTCATAGCTTGCTCATTACCTAGCGAAATTTCAAATAGTTTGTCCGTCCGAAACCCGGGAGAATCGGAACATGAGAATCCTACTCTACAACCCTGACAACGGCGTCACGCGCAACTTCATGCCGCATCTCTGGATGTTTCTGCTAAAAGCACTGACTCCTCCGGGTCATGAAGTGCTGCTGGTTGACGGCAACGCGAAGCCAATGAATGAGCAAGAGCTTGTGCGCTACGTACGGGAACAGGAGATCGGGCTCGTTGGTATCGGCGCGATGACCAGAATGATAGCCAAGGCGTACCGTATGGCCGACGCTGTCCGCGCCGCCGGAGTGCCAGTCGCCATGGGTGGGCCCCACGTGACGGAGCTACCTGATGAAGCTTTGGGCCGGGATGGCGGGCCGCGGCATGCGGATGCTGTCGCGCTGGGCGAAGCCGATGAGACTTGGCCCAGGATCGTTGCAGACGCCGCCCGCGGCCAGCTTCAGGACATCTATGCGCCCGTTGACGAGACTGGTAAAGAGCGGAAACCGACTCTACAGCCCTATCCGGTGATTCCCTGGGACACGATCGATCTTGACCAGTTCAATCTGATTCCGAAAGTCTTTCGCCGGCTCACAGAGCGACATGGGTCAGGCTGGCGGTATTTCAATATGATTCCGATCGAGTCCGGACGCGGCTGCCCTTACGGCTGCGACTTCTGCACGGTCACAGGTTTCTTTGGTGATTCGATTCGTTTTCGTTCGAACAAAAGTGTGGTGGATGAACTTTTGCTGCTCAAAAACCGTGCTCGCAAGGAGCGAGGCCAGATTTCGATTTTCTTTATCGACGACAATTTTGCGATCAATATCAAGCGCACAAAGTCGTTGCTCCGAGACATTATTGCCGCTAACGCGCAGTTACCCTGGACGGCGCAGATCAGCGCCAATCTGCTCCGTGATGAGGAACTTGTGGATCTGATTGCTGCCTCCGGGGGCAGGTGGGTTTTCATCGGCATGGAGTCAATCGATCCGGCAAATCTTGCCGCCGTGAATAAAAGCTTCAACAAGCCGGGAGAGTATGCCGCCGTGCTCGATCGGCTGGCCCGGCGTAACGTCTATGCGATCACTTCTTTCATCATCGGCTTGGACAACGACACGCCAGGTGTGGCTGACCGAACGCTTCACGAGATAGCACAGTGGCCGCCGGTAATGCCTGTGTTCAGCCCGCTCACACCATTGCCCGGGACGCCACTGTATGCCAGGTTGGGAGCGGAGGGGCGGCTCACACGCCCCAAGCACTGGATGAATTTTGCTCTTTACAGAATGGCGCACACCCCTTTGAAGCTGACGATTCCAGAGGCGCAAATAGAACTCGACAAGGCGTGGAGAACCTCTTATAGCCCGGAGAATATCGAGAGGGCTCTTGAGTCGATGAATGGGAAGCCGATCGACGTCCGGATGATGCACTTTGTCATGCGGATGTTCTTTCGCGGCATCTACTTTCCACAGATGAATAAGCGGACCTGGGCCAAATCAATTGCTCAGAACCGTAAGCCTATCCTTAAGTTCGTTAAGGAGGGCGTGGGCATGTATCGCGCGTCGCGCAAGCGCCGCTCAGGCGTCCAGACAGCACCCCAAACGCTGTGAGCCTGGGGGACAAAAACCACTGATTAACATAAGCCCGCGAAGCTGGGGACACAAAACTTGCGTCCTCGAAAATGAGGCCTGCTCGTAGATGCCCGGTGCTCATCAGCATGCCTCGTTCTTGGCCTTTGTGACGTACAAAACCATGCGGCGCTTCAAAGTCCCAGTCAATATGCAAACGGCACATGGCTTGCTGCTCCATGCCGAATCTCGACGAACATTTTCTTTCGATTTATATGTGTGTTAGCGCACAGACGACACTGTTTGCGTAGCCCTACCCTCCTGATCCCCTGAGAAGGAATACCGATGGAGATCGGCCCAGAGTAGAGAAAAAAGCGACACTGCGATCGGTTGGCTGGCAAGACGAGTCCAGAGAGGTCATGCCTCTCCGGTTAAGGTCGCCCTCTCGGGGTGTGAACAGATGGCCTGGTGGAAGCGTCCCTTCGTCAGATTGGGACTCAGTTGAATCTGCTTTGGCTGGGGGCCTACCGGTCTTTCTAAGGACGCCCTGGATCAATATGCACAATCAAGAGATGGTAGACCCTCGAGACTCATTCATCTTGGAATAGCACTACCCGATTGCCTTT
>JBGPNE010000134.1:0-6846 GCA_041487335.1 Pyrinomonadaceae bacterium | reverse complement strand
TCATTCGGAGGATGCTGGGTCCCCAGCGGGGCAGAGCGGGGTCCCCGGCCGAGCAGCGGGGTCCCCACGCGGGCAGCCCCCGCGTGGGGTGCAGGATCTCTCGGCTGGGGTGCCATACCCGCTGGGGTGCTCGGATAAGGCAACTCAGGCTAGATTAAGACAAGCAAGTTCCCGCAGCCGCATTGACCGGTTGATCCCGCGGAGCGGGTGGCAGTTGCCACCAGGCTCGCGGGAAGGGCGGCAAGATTTTGACCGTCGCGCCCAAAAATCGAACCTTTGAGCAGGTAAAGGATCGGTTCGCCATTTGTAGGGGCGTCCCTCCGTGGCCGCCCCTTGGCGCCGTAACGCGGGGCGCCCACTGAGGGACGCCCCTACAACTCTTCCCCATCCGACTCGCCCATGAAATTATCCGTTCTCGTGGTTCCGTGATTGGTGTTTTCAGAAAGAGAATAGTAACTGCTGCTGAAACCGATAGGTTCGTGGTGCAAAGGCACCCAAAGGCACGAAGAACTTCGGAAACTGTCCACTGTTGCGAAGCTGCTCCTGAATGAAGACCAGACTCTGGAAGGTTACCTTCTTCGCAAGTCCATATTCGAAGCGGAAGTGACTGGTGCGAATGTTGACTCCGGTACCTGTGCCGAGATCATCATCGGTCACTTGAGAGATCATCGAGTTGGCGCCCTTGATGGCAAAAACATACAGGAACGAAGTATCGCCCCGCTTCGTGATCTTCCCTACTTGTGCGGCGGCCAGCAGGGCATCTCGTTCGTTCAATCCCGTGCCGGCGTTGCGCGCAAGCTGGACGTTAAATGTTACTGGGAACGCGTGACCCCCAGCCTCAAAGCCCGCATAGTTCAATCGATAAGTTAGCCGGGCGATTTTGAAACTCCTTGCTGTGTAGATCGCTCCGCCCGAAGTTGTGGTCGCGGTGCCTGTGCCCGGGAGCGGGCCCGAGAGAGCGATTCCGATCCCCGGCTGAATCAATAGCACCAGCCCGTCTGTCGTTGAAGCAAGAGCGATCTGATTCGGATTACGATACAATTGCACATCCCCGCCAAACTGATCGCTCCATCTCTTGTTGAACTGTTGGTTCAAGAGAATTCCCTGATGAAACAGATTTGCTGACCGGCCACTCGTACCGACGATTTGACCGGCATTAGCGAGTGGGCTTCCAGAGGCGATTATCGCAACGTTTGGATTGCTGAGAATGTACTGCCCCGCCCGCAGTTCTACGCTCGAAAGGTCTAACGGCTTGTTCTTGGGCGACCAGATGTACTTCTCATTGAAACCATTGAAACGAACGTCATCGTCAAACAGAAAACGCGAATTGTCAGCAAAGATCTCTTGAACGCGACCCCCCTGGAGTTGAATTGATTTCTTTGGGTGGTAGTCCACCCATGCCTCACTAAGAAAGAAAGGGTGTCTCACTGTCGTGGATGAGAAGTCCTGGTCCAACGTCAGCGGATTGTTGACTGGACCCGTTGCCAGTTGGCCATGAAAGCTCAGATTTGGATACAGGTCCGTATCAAAGTTCAGACGCAGCCGATATCGAGCCCGCATATTCTGTGCGTGCGTAAGCGGGGGATTAGGAGCTTTGCTGGCAGAGCGAAAGATGCCGTCGGCGCGCAAACGGAAATCACCACTGAATTTGAATGGCCCAATCTTCAAGACACGATCCTCAACCTTTTTCAGCCGCTCTTCGATGGCGGTAGGCTGGCTGTTCGGCGAGACAGTCGCGCTTTCTTTAGTTTTCGCTGTGGCTAGACCGGCAGTGTTGTCAGATGTTGCTCCGGCAGCGGTGATGTTAGCAGGACTGGTCGAGAGCATCTGAATGGTCTGTTGCTGCTCTGCCATCAACTTTCGCATCTGCTCGAGTTGTGCGGCTTGAAGTCGCAGCGCTTCTTCAAGCGCGCCTATTCTCTCGGAGTCGGTGACGCGATCCTTCTTCGAATCAGTGGGAGTAGCTGATGGGGTTGAGCCTGCGCTTTCTACGGCAGACCCGCTCCCTGCCGTTCGCACTTCGGCGACATTCTGCCCCAGGGCAAGGGGCGAATTGAGAAAGACGACAACAAGCGCGCCAGTAAGCAAATTTAAACCGACCTTCAGGATGTTTTTCATAAAAGTCCTCCGCAGAAGTGGTAAGCCATGACCAGCCTAGCGCTCCCGGATGAATTCAACCTTAACGTGATGTTAACTTTGTGTTAAGCCGGAGTGGTGAGGTTTAGGTTATTTTCCGGCTTTGTAATGGGTGACTCTGACCTTTTCGACCGTAATTAGACCATCGGAGATCATTTCGTCGAGGCGCGGCAGAAACTTCTCGATCCTCGCAGGGGGACCCGGTCTAGCCGCTAAACCGTCTCTCAAACGCAGGATGCTCAAGAGTAAAGTTCTTCGATAAGCTCACCAAATCTCTCATCGATAACTCGCCGCTTCACTTTTAGAGTTGGCGTTAACTCTCCATTGTCGATAGTAAACTCATCCGGCAACAGAGCAACCCGCCGAATCCGCTCGTAGTCAGCAAGTTCCTTAGTCAACTCTGACACGTCCGCATGCACCAGCTTGATTGCGGCGGGAAACCGGCTCAGCTCGACACGATTTTCCGGGAAGTCTTCTCCCTTCGAGTAAAGAGCCTGTTTCAGTGCTTCCCACTCAGGGACGATCAAGGCAGCGGGTTGTTTCCGACCGGCGCCCACCACCACTAACTGGCTAATGAGCTGACTCTGCTTGAGTAAGCTTTCGATCAGTTGGGGAGCAACATATTTACCATTCGAGAGCTTAAACAGATCCTTTTTGCGATCTGTGAGATAAAGACGACCGCTTTCGTCCAGGTGGCCCACATCGCCGGTCGCAAACCACCCGTCCTTCAAAACCGCGGCTGTCTCTTCAGGATGACCGTAATAGCCACGCATGACATTCGGTCCGCGAAGTAGAATTTCCCCATCGTCAGCGATAGCGATCTCGATTCCCGCGAATGGTTCGCCAACCGATCCCACCCGGTTGTTTTCCGGGCGATTTGCCGAAACAATGCAGGTCTCCGTGGCACCGTACCCTTGCAAGATGGGAATGCCCGCGGCTAGAAAAGAATAGGAGAGCGTAGGTGAGAGAGGCGCGCCGCCAGAGACGAAGTATCTCAAGCGCCCGCCTACCCCTTCGCGCCATTTCCTGAACACTATTCGGCTGGCAAGGCTTTGTTGAAGTGACAACAGGCGCGGCACTCGTTTTTGCTTATCCTGTAGTTCAGCGTAACGCTGACCGACCTTAAGGGCACGCAGGAAAACACGCCGCTTCCATCCTTTCTCAGACATTCCCCTCTTTAGGATGCGGTGATAGACCTTTTCAAACAAGCGAGGAACCGCGGTCATGACCGTGGGACGAACCTCCAGCAGATTTTCACCGACCTGATCGAAAGATGCCGCGTAGTAAACCGATACGCCGTTATAGCAGAAGACGTAAAAACCGGTCCGCTCAAAGATGTGCGAGAGGGGAAGAACGGACAATGCCACATCGCTCGAACCGATGGGTAATCCATCGGTAATCGCGAGCACGTCCGAGATGAAATTGTTGTGCGTCAACATCACGCCCTTCGGTTCGCCCGTAGTGCCAGAGGTGTAGATTATTGTCGCTAAATCGTCAGCCCGAATTGCCTTGAGGTATGTACTAAACGCCGCGGGACTGTTGCGCAATTGCTCAGCCCCACTCTTTTCAAGCGACTCGAGGGTAATCGCGCCCTCGACGCCAGCAGGTGCTTCTGCATCGAAGAAGACTGGCGTTTTGAGGTAATCCAATCCTTCGAGCGCCTTCTGCGCATGCTTGAACAGCTTGCGATTTGAGATGAAGAGCAGGCGAGCGCCAGAGTCACTCAGAATGTAGCGAACTTGATCGACGGCCTGGGTCGTGTAGATGGGAACATTGATGGCCCCGAGGCTGAGAATGGCAAGATCAGCAATGGACCAGTCTGGCCGGTTTTCTGAAAGTAGCGCAACGCGATCTCCGGGCTTGATTCCCAGAGCCGCAAGCCCAAGCGCAACATGGCGCACGCGCTCGACAAAATTCTCTGCAGAAAAATGAATCCATTCGCCGCCAATCTTGTGGTTGAGTGCATCCTGCTTGCCGTGCTTCAGGGCGGCAGCGAGGCACAAGCCCGGCACTGATGACTGCGCCAGCGCAGTTGGATCTTGGCCTGGGTCAATTCTGGCAGAAACCACCGAAGCCATTTATTGGCGTCTCCCTTTTTACGATCATGCTACCTAATGCTAGACCGGAATTGGAAATGATGCTACAGCGAGGTACTGATGCAGTTTCGTGAACCAGCGGCACAGAATTGGACTTCCACTGCACCAGTGCCTACAGCGAGCAGTTTAGCTCGAGTCTAAAACAGCCCTCAATTGTTTGAAGCTACAACGACGGAGTCGGTGTGGTGCCGTCTCCTTCTGCGGCGGGCGCGTACCTGCTCAACCCTGCCGTTCATGGTTGCCAGGGCAGCCAGAATCAAAAACAGAAGTGCGTTTGACGTGGTATGTAAGGTGAAATCGAAGAAGCTATGGACGAGCACGGCAAAACATCCGGCGAGAGCGCCGATGGAGACCCCGTGCCTGAAATCGTCGCGAGATTCTCTGCGCGCAAATCCTATGCGAAACAGCATGACGATGAAGAACAAACCAAATAGAAACCCGACAATTCCGCCGTCAGACAAGACCTGCAAGTAATCGTTGTGAGCTTGTTCTAGTCTGAACAGGCCGTTCCGCGAATCATAGCGAGTGTAGACCACTCCAAAGGCACCGAGGCCCGTCCCAATCACAGGATGCGCCTTTATGATGTCGACCGTTACGCTCCAAAAGTGAGCGCGCCCAGTAGTCGGGTCCTCGGTGTTCACGCTGCCCACGAGACGACTCAACGCCGATTCGCCCCCCAGCAACACCACGCCCGCAAATATGCCGACAATCAAGACCAGCGCGAGAGCAGTTCGTGCCGCCGCGCCTCTCACACGCCGTGTTTTCTGTTCCACCTCTCGACTCTTATGCCGTTTCCGAAATCCGCTTACCGCGGCGAGGAAGAGTACTTCCGCTATCAGGCTGATGATGCCACCGCGCGAATTTGTCATGATTAGCGCCACGCCCATCAAGCCAGCCGCAAAGAGATAGATAAATCGTTTGTCCTTCTCCAACGATCCAGCGAAGAGCAGCCCAAGCGGTAAGGCAAGAGTCAATTCCATGTAGCCTGCAAAGTGGTGGCGGTTAATGAAAGGACCGAAGGCCGTGCTCTGGGGAAGCTCGCGAATCCAGTAAACTTTTGTGGGACTGGTGAACGACTGCGTCAATCCGAAAATAGCCAGGAAGAAACCAAAGATAGTGATGGTCCTCACCAACAAGCGAAGCCGGTGCGGCGTGTCGGTGAAAACCAGGACGCAGGCGAAGTAGATCAGGAGCGCTGTGACTTGCACTAACACGAATCTGGTGGAGTAAGGATCGAGCGATAGAGTCTTAACCGGGGAAATCGAGAGCACGCCTGCGATGTCCGGGCTTCGCAGCGGAAGGAGTTGAATGAGGCCCAGTGCCAGCATTCCGAGCAGTGGTAGCTGCAGAACATTTCGGCTGACGCGAAGCGAACCCAATTTCCACCCGTCAATGGCCCACAGAACCAGGATGGAGAAAGCACCAAGACTAAACACGGCCAGCGCCCAATAATGAACAGTGCCGTAGGCAAGCGCGCTGAGAACAATCGCAACGCAAAGGATCAAAAAAAGGAATCGGCTGGCCAGCGTGTGTCCGACGCGGTACGGCGAACGCTCCACGTCCGGGATGGCAGGAGTGTAGGTTCTCTCGGACGCCAGCAGACTAGCTTCGTGGCTTGAGATTGAAGTCGTCATACCAGAGCGTACCAAAGATGGGGCATACAGGATTCTCGCCACACGAAGCGCGATTGATTCGCAATGCTAGCGCTTCGGTTTTTGCTCCTGTTTTGAACGCGAGAGCGACCCTCTGCCAATCGCTGGTTCCAGTAGGTGCTGGTTCCGAAGTTGCCACAACAGATCCATCCATTGCATCGACGAGTGTTACCACGGGCGTACCGGCGCTCTTTAGCTCTTGCGTCTTCACGTAGCATTCAAAATCGTACTTGGTATCAGGCTGGACTGGAACAAGCTGCGACAGGTTGACAGAATCAAGGCGTGACCGCACCTGGAAAACTATGCGCAGGCTGCGTCTGCCGCTATGAACCTGCGTCGGATCGATTGCGATCTGCGCCTGCTGTAGCGACTGTACCTGCCAGCCAAATACTGCTCCCGGTCTGTGAGCAACGTCATGCTCAAATCCACCATCGACAAGATGCCCTATCTCCGCGCGGTAAGGAACGGCTGGTACAAGATCGTTCCAAACCTCAACTGCCTGATGGAAGTGTTTCGCCGCAATAAGACTGCCTAATATCGCTTCGCCCGCGGAGCGGTTGTCCCTCTTTTCAGATTCACTCAGAGTACTCCACAATCGCAGTCCATCTTCGAACCTCCCCTGTCCGAGCAGGTATTGTGAAAACTGTGCCCGCGCCTCCGCCGTTTTACCGATTGAAGACTTTAGCGATTCGAAGTCTTTGTTGTAGAGCTCCCATGCAAGATTGAATAACTGTGACCTCAGCTCTGGATCCGCTTCACTGGCACTCTGCAGTTCAGTAAAGGCCAGCGCAAAATGACCACTGCGCAGAAGGGAATTTCCAAGATACCAGCGTGGAAAAGAGTAGGATGGCGCGAGCTTCACCGCGCGCCGCAACGACTCCTCTGCTCGATGCTCTTCGCCCGCCTGCTCAAGCGCTGTGCCCAGGGCCATCCAGAATCTATAGTCGTTAGGCGAGAGGCTT
>JBGPNE010000133.1:0-6869 GCA_041487335.1 Pyrinomonadaceae bacterium | reverse complement strand
TCTAACAGACGGCATCATTGCCTTCACCTGGCCCGCTCACCTGGCAAAAGCGCTTCAAGGACTCTGAGAGTTCAGCTAAAGAAATCGCGGACGGTAAATAGTATTCATCTGCCTCATCATCAATACCGCTTCTAGAGCTGTCGCCCTATCAGGTTTCGTCTGGCGCAATTCAGATCTTTCTGGCGTTGAAGACGCAACGCATGTGCCCAGCATTCAACTCCTCAGAGCTGCAAATCCTCAAGAAAGTAGCCTGTAAAACGAAGCCGTAACTCTTAGAAATCTTTCCTGAAATTGAGAGGGAGCGAGGTTTCACGCACCGCTTGGGTACCTTTGCGCAGAACGTACCCGGCAACGCTGACTTCTCTAGTTACTATTGGCAGGAAACCATCTTCGATAGTGGGAACGCTGATTGCACGAAGGGGCTAATGACTAGCACTACGCATGAGGTTGTTTTTGTAATGTATATCCATGAGATGACCGAGGCTGAGTGCCGCTGCGCGCTTGGACAGGCGACCTTGGGAAGATTGGGATGCGCGCGCAATAACCAACCCTACGTTTTGCCGATTTATTTCGCGTACGATTGCGAGCATCTCAACAGCTGTATTTATGGGTTTGCCACGCTCGGACAAAAGGTCGAATGGATGCGGTCTAATCCGCTTGTCTGCCTGGAAATCGACGAGCGAATCGGTCCCGAGGAATGGATGAGCGTCGTTGTCTTTGGTCGTTACGAGGAGTTACCGGATATTCCCGAATACGCGCATGCGCGCTCGCAGGCTCTTGAACTTCTGCAGAGACGTGCGATGTGGTGGGAACCGGCTTACGTCGCCGCGGGACACCGGGACATACTTCATTCTTCTACGCCCATCCCCTATCGCATTCATATCGATCGAATGACCGGCCACCGAGCAACGCCTGATCTAGCTGAAGCCGCCGTGTCACGTACTGAAGTTTCGACGGCCAAGGAAAGCTGGCTTGGCAGCATCCTGCGGCACTTGAGCATAACGACTTAGAAATCGATTGTCCCTTAGTCGGTTTAGTACGGGTTTTCCATTGATAACTCTCGATCTTCGAATGGGAGGAATGGTATGAGAGGCAATCTAGCTCAAACGCTGAACTTTGCTGAGATCAGTTTGAAAGACCTGCCGCGCGTGGCTGAAGCTGAACGCGCTTCTGCAACACTTTCACTAGACGTCGTGTGGCCGTTGACGGACCAGGCTGTCACAGTGGAGCGTCCGATGTGAGTTTGTCTCGAAGATTATTGCTGCTGTTAGGCCCCGCTGGCACCGCACAAAAGGGGCCATCGAGGTTGTGCGGAAAAATCCGATGGCACTCCGATCAACTATGTCGTCGACCGGGATTCCGGGAAAGGCGCCCGCCAAAATCGGCGGTCACCTTATCGCTTCAATACGCGGAGCGCAGTCGGGCCCCACTTTGATCGTTCTGGGTAGCATTCACGGAAACGAACCGGCCGGTACTCTTGCCGCGCATCGGGTTGTCGCTGCACTTGAGCAACGCAGATCGTGTCTACGTGGCGAGGTGATTCTCCTCGCCGGAAATACCCTGGCGTTGCGCCGAAAGGTCCGCTACATCGACGCTGACCTGAACCGTCTTTGGACGGAGGTCAACATTCAGACAATCAGGTCGGGCAAGTCTCTTCACCAACACATCTCCGAGCATTTCGAACAATGGGAACTGCTCGTTGAATTAGACCGCGTGTTTGCTGCCGCTACGCCTCAAAATGAAATCTTCTTCGTCGATCTGCACACGACCTCCGCAGCTGGAAAACCGTTCGCCACCGTGGGCGATACTCTCCGCAACCGATCCTTTGCTCTTAACTTTCCGGTGACAATCGTCCTCGGGCTGGAAGAACAAATCGATGGAACGTTGCTGGAATACGTCAACAATCTTGGCTTGATAACCATGGGCCTTGAGGCCGGACAGCACGACGCTTTGTCATCGGTAGACAACCACGAAGCAGTGATCTGGATCGCGACGGTGGCCACGGGGAACCTGCGCTCCGCGGACGTGCCGGAGCTTGATAAGTATCGTTCACGGCTGGTGCTCGCCGCCGGCGGAAGGCGAGTGGTCGAAGTACGACACCGGCACGCAACTTCGCCGGATGACAAATTCAAAATGGAGCCTGGGTTTACCAACTTTCAACCGGTGCGGCGAGGACAAACATTGGCCCATGATCGTCGTGGCGAGATCACGGCCCGCGAAACGGGATTGGTGCTTTTGCCGCTTTACCAGTCGCTGGGTGACGATGGCTTCTTTCTCGGGCGCGAGGTCATGAAATTCTGGCTCAGTTTGTCGGCTTTGCTCAGGCGGCTGAAAATCGGCAACTATGTCCACCTTCTGCCGGGCGTTCGCAGAGATCCCCTTAACGAAAATTTCCTGATTGTAAACACACGCATCGCCCGCGTTTTACCTCTTCAGGTCTTTCACCTGCTGGGGTTCCGCCGGCGGCGTTGGGCCGGCCGCCATCTTGTTGTCAGCCGCCGCGCTTACGATGTGGAAGGACCACATCGATGAGATCTACTCAGCTTCGTCAGTTACCTGTGGTTCTGAAAGCCAGAGCGACCTACTTTGCTCTAGTCTTCGGTGCAGGTTTCATCTCGGTCCAATTCGTATTCTCTTTATCGTTCGACGCTTCGGTGATCGAATTGGACGGTGTGATAGGAGAGGAGACAATCGCCTCGCTCTGCGAGGTTTTGCGCAGCAGCATCGGAACTTTGCTCACGACTTTCTGAGAGACGCAGCCGGCACTCCCTTCTAGTTCCAGCAGATGGCCTTTGTGTGGCCCAAATAGCCTTTCCGAAAAGTGATTCTTCAGAAGCACTCCCTTCGCGTCTTATCCGAACCACCTCACGCGACAAAGAAACGGCACATGCATTGCTCCCTTTATGTCGATGTGTGTCGCAAGAACCTTTTCCGAAGCTCCGGACGAACTATCTGCTGCCGGCCCTGCCATACGTTCTGTAGGCTCGATGACTAGTCTTCCAGCTGGCAAGCACTGGCATGCGCTGGCTGCGCCAGAAGTCCTCGATGCGTTTGCCGTAAATCCCGCGCAGGGTCTTGCAGTGTCTGAGGTAAATAGGCGTCAAATCCACTACGGTCCGAATGCTCTTCAGAAAATTCGACCGAGACCTGCGTGGCGCATTCTCTTCGATCAGTTTGCCAGCATCGTGATCGCTTTGTTAGGGATCGCTGCGGCCGTTGCCTGGGCTACAGGCGACACTCTCGAGTCAATAGCCATTCTCGTTGTGCTCGTCCTCAATGCCATCGTGGGCTTCGTTACCGAGTGGCAAGCCGGTCGCGCGCTCGATGCATTGCGGCGACAAACTCGCACAATCACACGTGTGCGCCGCGAAAACTTTGAAACGACAGTCGAGGCCGAGAAACTCGTACCCGGCGACATCATCATCCTGGGCGCGGGAGATCGCGTCCCTGCCGATGCGCGATTGCTTGAAGCATCGCAGTTGCAGGCTGAAGAGTCGGCGCTGACTGGCGAGAGTACCACCGTTGAGAAAGCGGTTGCCCCTGTAAAGTTGGATACGTCTCTGGCTGAGCGCCGGTCAATGCTCTATCTCGGCACCGCGATAGCCGCGGGCCGCGCCGTCGCCATAGTGGTAAACACAGGCAGCGATACTGAACTCGGGCACGTTGGACGCCTCGTTGCCATATCGACGAAAGAGCGCTCGCCACTCGAGATCCAGCTAGCACAACTAGGACGTCGGCTTGTCTACTTGGTCCTGATCATCGCCCTGGTAGTTATGATCGCCGGCTGGTTACGTGGAGATGGTCTATGGATGATGTTTGAAGTTGGCATCAGTTTGGCTGTCGCGGCCGTACCGGAAGGTCTCCCAGCAGTTACAACTTTGATTCTGGCTTTAGGTGTATTGCGCATGGCGCGTCAGCGAGCCATCATGCGTCGCCTCACCGCCGTCGAAACCCTAGGCAGCACGACAGTCATCTGCGCCGACAAGACCGGAACCCTCACAGAGAACCGCATGACCGTGCGTGAATACTACCTTGCAGATGGACGGACAATTGAGATTAACGGATTGCAGAGCTCTCTTAGAGATGACGAACTGTTGGAGCGGGCTGTACGTGTTGGCGTGCTCTGTAACGAAGCGTCCTTTAGGGCGGATACAAAGGATGAGACGAGCACGATTGGGGATCCCACGGAGACAGCGTTGCTCGTCCTCGCTGATTCCCTCGTTCTTGATGTTTCTCGTGAACGCGCTATTCATCCGAAACTGGCAGAGCAGCCTTTCCAATCTTCGACAAAGCGAATGACCACGCTCCATCGCAGAATAGACGGACAACACTTCGCTGCTTTGAAAGGCGCGCCTGCAGTGGTGATCGAGGCTTGTTCGAGTTATGCAAGCAGTGCCGACCTCGTGTGCCCTATGGATGCCGAAGCTCGGGCGCGATTTACGTCGGCCAACGAACAGATGGCCGATCGCGCTTTGCGTGTGCTGGCTCTTGCGGTCAAGCACTTCGACAACGCCGGTCCGCTCTCTGACGAAGATTTCGCAAGTGGATATACATTTCTTGGCCTGGTGGGAATGATTGACCCGCCAAGACCGGGAGTAGCCGAAGCGATTCGTCAGGCACGAGTTGCCGGTATTCGCACGGTTATGTTGACAGGTGATCAACTTAACACCGGGCGGGCTATCGCTCGAGAACTAGGTTTGAGTGCAGGTGAACCCCACGCTCTTCACGCTCACGACCTGATGAGCGCGGATCAAGAGCGTCTCGCTGAACTCGCTCACACCACAGATGTCTTTGCTCGGGTATCACCCGAAGACAAGCTGCGCATAGTGGAAGCGTTACAGCGGGCCGGCGAGGTTGTAGCCGTAACCGGCGATGGCGTCAACGATGCTCCCGCGCTGAAACGGGCAAACATCGGTATCGCAATGGGCCAACGCGGAACCGAGGTCGCCAAAGAAGCCGCCGACATGGTGCTCGCCGATGATAACTTCGCGACCATCGTGCGGGCGGTTGAAGGAGGACGCACTATTTATGCGAACGTCACTAAGTTCGTGCACATGATGTTTTCGGACAACCTCGGCGAAGTCTTCATGATCTTCACAGCCATCGCTCTTGGCTGGCCGCTGCCCCTGCTGCCGTTACAAATCCTGTGGATGAACCTGGTGACTGATGTCTTTCCAGCGCTGGCCCTCGCGGTTGAGCCGGCATCAGCAGAAAGCATGAACCAACCGCCGCGCAGCCCTCATCAACGTCTGCTTTCTGGAAGGTTCATGATCCTTATCGGCTGGCAGGCGGCTATGCTCGCGATGCTCGCCCTCGCAGCCTATCTGTGGGCCCTACGAATGTATGGTTCGGGAGCGCATTCAAGAACGGTGGCTCTCTTTGCAATCATTGGCGTGCAACTTGGACATATGTTCAATTGCCGTTCGCGCACGCGCTCGGCTTTCGACGGGCTGTTTCGAAATCCATTCATTTGGGTTGCCACAACTATTGTCATCGCGCTGCAATTGCTAGCCGCCTATTTTCCACCACTGGCTTTGGTGCTCGGCACAGTTCGGCCCCTCGCAGTTGACTGGCTCACCGTAGGCCTGTGCACCGTGGCGCCGATCATAATCGTAGAAATAACAAAGAGGCTTTTGGCTGGAAGAGAACTGCAAGTTAATAGTGCAAGAAACAGAGGGAGGATCAAGTGAAAAGGATCGGAGTCTTAACAAGCGGCGGAGACGCTGCGGGCATGAACGCCGCTGTTCGGGCCGTCGTTCGTAGCGGGCTTGATAACGGATGGGAGGTCTTTGGCGTTAGGGGTGGCTATGCAGGTCTGATCGCGTGCGACTTTATACGGCTCGGCGCAAGAGACGTTGGTGGGATCATACAGCTTGGCGGCACTATGCTGCGCAGCGGCCGTTGCCTGGAATTCAAAACAACGCAAGGTCGCGCTCAGGCACTTGAGAATCTGCAGGCTAAGGAAGTCGACGCGCTGGTCGTGATCGGAGGAGACGGCTCGCAGACCGGCGCTTCCCTCATATCGCAGACTGGCTTTCCTGTGGTTGGAATCGCTTCCACAATCGACAACGATGTCTATGGATCGGAAATCACCATCGGGGTCGACACTGCTCTCAACATTGCGTTGGAGTCTATTGACCGTCTGAAGGTCACTGCCTCTTCGCACCGAAGGGCATTCCTCGTTGAGGTCATGGGTCGCAACTGTGGCTATTTGGCTTTGATGGCCGGCATCACCGGCGGAGCTGAGGTGGTGGTGATTCCCGAAGTGGAGACCCATCCTGAAGAAGTGGCGAAAGAACTACGTGCGGCTTATGAACGTGGCAAAGCCCACGCCATCGCCGTCGTTGCCGAGGGCTCTCAGTATAACGCACGCGCTTTATCGGCGTACTTTGAGGAGCATCAGGAGCGCCTAGGTTTTGAATTACGGGTGACCACCTTGGGCCATGTTCAGCGCGGCGGAGCGCCGGGAGCTTTCGATCGCTTGTTGGCTACGCGATTTGGGGTGGCTGCTGTCCGCCAACTCGAAAAGAAGGAATGCGGTGTGCTCGTCGGACTGCTGCAAGGCGCGATCTCGGCCATACCGTTAGGAGATGTGATTTCAAACAAAAAGCCCCTTGATCTGCAACTGCTGGAAGTGGCTCAGATACTCGCCAAGTGACCTAACTGCCGCCCGTTGGAAGAAGTTCAGAATTAGGGACTGCAGTTTGCTTTTCTGACGTCTCATTCACACCGCGGCTTTCGAGAATGTGTGGAAACGCGGTTGCGGCTATGCCGCCAGATGTGCGGTGTCGGCTCTGCCCCACCGAACACGCGCGCCCTAATCATACTGGGGCATAGCCCTTCCGCACATCGGGCGGCAAAGCCGCAAC
>JBGPNE010000132.1:0-6872 GCA_041487335.1 Pyrinomonadaceae bacterium | reverse complement strand
TATCTTGGCCTGCAGTTTCACGAGGTGGAACTGGCCACGCCTGACCTGGTCCGGTTTTTTCCAGAGCTGGTCGCGCTCACGGATGATCCCGTGGCTGACCCCAGCGCCTACGGCTATTACGCCGTCAACAAGCTCGCGGCTGAGCACGGCATCCGCGTGATGCTCAGCGGGCAGGGCGGAGATGAGTTGTTCTGGGGTTACCCCTGGGTCACGGAAGCCTTAAGACAGAGTCTGGAAAAGGCCGCCCTCTTCGGGCAGAGCGATGATGGCGGCATCAGTCTGCGGTCCTGGTTTCGCCAGGCCTACGGCGCCGCGAACGGCTCAACCGACGCTTACGCGCGCAGCGTCTACATCACCGGGCGTCGGCACGTGCTGGACTGGCGGCGGCGCCCACTGTTTCGTCTCGCGCGCTATCTGACCTCTTCAAGACATCAGCTGGTCTTTATGGACCTCTCTCCTGAATTCCCCGCGATTGAGAGAGAGACGCGCTCGCTCCTGACGGACGCCTTTGCGGCCCTGGTCCCGGCGGACAATGCTTACAGCCCTTTCACTTTTCCGATGTCCGAGTGGGGCCAGGTCCCCACGAAACTTTCTGCGACGATCGCGCGCACTTACCTGCGCTCGAACGGAGTGGTCCAGGGAGACAGGCTGAGCATGGCGTCTTCTGTTGAGCAAAGGCTGCCGCTCCTGGACCACAGGCTTTGGGAAGTCGTGCAGGGCTTGCGAAAGCTTTACCCGGATCATCATCTTGGGCCAAAGGCGTGGCTCATAGAAGCTCTCGGCGAATCTCTTCCGGCGCCGATTCGCCAAAGGCCCAAGCGCGGATTTACGCCGCCGATCAGAGAATGGATGAACGCTCTGTTTGCCCGTTACCGCGAGTCGCTGCTCGCGGGTCATCTGGTCGGCGAAGGCATCTGCAGGAAAGAGTCCCTGGCTCGCCTGCTGGAGCAAGCGGAGGCTCATTCGACGATGCTCTTCAGATGTCTGGTGCTCGAATTCTGGATTCGAGCGATGAAGGACGGAGTTTGAACAATCTCTAGTGACTGCACCAGAGTTAGTATTGCAGATGTCTCGGGCTGATGAGAGCCTTTCCAGAACGTATAGAAATCGAGATAGTCTTCATTGCGTCTCCAAAAGATCCAGACAAACCTTCCCGTTTACTTGCGGCAGTTCTATGAGCGTCCGGCGCTTAAAGAGCAAACCTACGCAGAGCAGCTTGCCGCGCTCATGGAGAACGCATCCTCGTGGGCCGATTTCTGGTCCGTAGCTCTGGCTCGCCTGGGTTACGAAACCAACGAAGTGATTTCGAATGCCGAGCCAATGCAGAAGCAGTGGGCCCGCGAATGCGGCGCCGCTCATACCAGGGACAATTGGCTTTTTGAGATCACGACGGCGCAGGTCAGGGCATTTCGACCCGACGTGCTTTTTGTCAACGACTACACGACCTTCCCTGCTTCGTATTTGAGGCACTTGAAATCTCAGTGTTCGTCGATCCGGCTGGTTATTGGTTGGTGTGGGGCGCCATACAAAGATCCGTCGGTTTTCAAAGAATTTGACCTGGTTCTGTCTAGTGTTCCCGAGCTGGTCCAGGACTTTCTTGCCAAAGGCCACCGCTGCCATCTCATTCATCACGCCTTTGAACCGCGTGTCCTTGGGAGAATCGATACCACTGGCGAGCCGGAAGTGGATTTTTCATTTGTTGGATCGATCTCGAAGAATAAGAACTTCCATCACGAACGCGAGGAACTTTTGCTTCGTTTGATTGAAAGAACCAACTTGCACATCTGGGCGGAGGTATCTCAATTCTCTCTGAGCGAGCGCGTGGGCGTAAGCGCGCGGCGCCTGGCTTTCGATGCTGTTCGAACAGCTTCGCGCCTTGGCATTCCAAAGTTCATCCTGGAAGCCACGCCCGTTGTTCGGAAGATAACACGTTGGGGCGCGCGGCCGAGCCTTCCGGAACCCGTCGACGCTCGAATTGTACGGCGCGCTTATCCTCCACTCTTCGGCCTCGAAATGTATCAACAGCTCCAGCGAAGCAGAATCTCATTGAATACTCATATCAATCTTTCGTCGTCCTATGCTTCAAATATGAGACTCTACGAAGCGACCGGCGTAGGCAGTTGCTTACTGACTGACTGGAAGGCCAATCTCCCGGAACTCTTCGAGCCAGACGCAGAGATTGTGACTTACCGGACTGCCGATGAGTGTGTCGAAAAGGTGAACTACTTGCTGGAACACGAAGCTGAGCGCCGCTCGATCGCCCGCGCTGGACAGCAACGCACGCTGCGCGATCATACATTCGATAAGCGGGCCGTGCGGCTAAATGAGATCATTCGAGACGCCCTGGCCTGAGGTTGCTGGATGGGGCTGGTCCAGAGGAGATATATTTCAACTTTGCGCCTTCGGCTGCTTCGCACATGAAATCCTACTTGAATCTTGGCTGCGGCACGCGTTTTCATCCCGCTTGGACGAACATCGATTTTACGAGTTCCGCGGCCGAAGTCGTCTCGCATAATCTGCGAAACGGCATTCCCTTCGCTGACGACACGGCGGAGGTCGTCTATCATTCGCACATGCTCGAACACTTCTCGCGCAGTGACGCGCGCGCCTTCCTGCGCGAATGTCACCGCGTGCTTAAGCGCGACGGCATCATCCGCGTCGTAGTGCCTGACCTGGAGAGCATCGCCGAGACCTACTTGCGGGCGCTCAAACGCGCTGCTGCAGGAGACGAGCAATGGGGTCACAATTATGAGTACGTGATGCTCGAACTTTACGACCAGGCGGTGCGCGAGCGCCCCGGCGGCGAACTGGGAGATTATCTAAATCAACCGGAGATTCCGAACCTTGAGTTCGTGCTTGAGCAGGGCGGCATTGATGCCCAGTTGATTATTGAAGAAGGACGACGGGTCGCAGCTGCGCGCAGTGCGCCAGCCCGCGCGCAGGCAAACTCTCTCAGCCTTCTGCCACGCCGCATCTACAGGTTTTTGCGGCGCGCTGGGTTTGGCCGGGAGGCCCTGCTGCGTTTTATACTCGGCGTGGATTACGACGCTCTCCGCATCGGGCGTTTTCGTCGCCGGGGCGAGCCGCACCTTTGGATGTATGATCGCTATTCGCTTTTGAAACTGTTGCGCGAGGTCGGATTCGAGAGTCCGCAGTTGTTCAGTCCTTCGCAGAGTCAGATTCCGAACTGGATTGACTTTCATCTCGACACCGAGCCCGACGGGACGACCTACAAGCCCTTTTCGCTTTACGCGGAAGCCCGCAAGTGAGAACACGAACGAGAGAGGGACGACTTTCCCAAGACGCAGAGCACGCGGCGGGGGTCACTTAAAGAATCATGTGTGGAATTGTCGGCATGGCAGGAAAGCAGGAGGCCGCCTGGCTGTCCACGATGAACGCTGCGCAGACGCATCGTGGTCCCGATGATTTCGGCGAGTACCGCGATGCCGCGCCTGAGGTGGCTCTGGCCATGCGCCGATTGAGCATTCTTGATTTAGAGGGCGGTCATCAGCCGATGGGCAATGCGGACGGCACCGTCTGGATTGTCTTCAACGGTGAAATCTACAACTCGCCTGAGTTGCGCGCGAAGCTGGTGGCCAAAGGACATCGCTTCAGCACTAAGAACTCGGATACAGAAGTTCTGTTGCATCTCTACGAGGAGAAGCAGGAGGCCATGCTTGATGAACTAAACGGCATGTTTGCCTTCGTCCTCTATGACAAGCAACGTCGCCAACTTTTTGGAGCGCGGGATCGCATCGGCATCAAGCCGCTCTACTATTACCAACGGCCCGATCTGTTCGCTTTTGCCTCAGAGCTAAAAGCGCTTTTGACACTTCCAATCGTCGAGCGCAACGTGGATATCCAGAGCGTCTTTCACTACATGACGCTCCTGCACGTTCCTGGCGAGTCTTCGATCTTCCACGGCATCAAGCGATTGCCACCCGGTCACTGGTTCAAGTTCGATCTGGGTACGCGCCACCTTACGGTCAGATCCTACTGGAAGCTGAACGTGCATCAGGTCGAAGAGCGCTCAGAAGATGAATGGTGCGCTTTGATCCGCCACGAGTTACGTGAGGCGGTCCAGCGTTGGATGCTCAGCGACGTTCCCGTCGGTTGCTCGCTGTCGGGTGGCATCGATTCGACGACGATTGCCGGCCTGCTTCACGAATCTGGTTTTGATCGAATCAAGACTTACTCGCTCGGCTTTGCCGGAGCGGACGAAGCGGAATGGGACGAGCTTGCGTTGGCGCGCGAGGTGGCCGAGCGGTGGGGCACAGAGCATAGAGAGATCATCATGCAGCCGGAAGATCTGCTCGATGACCTGATCCCGATGGTCTGGCACCTGGATGAGCCTTACGGAGGGGGCCTGCCCTCATGGTACGTCTTTCGTTTGATGAGCGAAGAGGTTAAGGTCGGGCTAACCGGCAGCGGCGGCGACGAGCTGTTTGGCAACTATGGGAAGTTTCAGGCGTTTGAGACCAGTCCCGTGATGCGTGCCGCTTTCGCCTGTCCAGTGGTGCCGAAAGCGGGCCAGCACCTGCCGCGAGCGGCATGGTCGGCCTGGCGTAAGTTGGTGGAAATGTTGCCCGCTTCGGTGCTGGACCCAGAGCGCAGGCATCGGCTTTCGGAGTTGGACAAGCTTTGCGAAGCTCCATTCGGACACTACTATTACGCCAATCAGGTCTACTTTTCTGATCGCCTCAAGAGGGAAACGGTCTTCAACGGCAACGGAGCGGCCATAGATGACACAGCAGCGTATTTGCAACGCTTGTATAACGAGGCGGCGGCGTCAAATGCGCGCGATGCGATCGCCTACGTCGATTTTCAAACACAGTTACCGGAAGAGTTTCTTTTGATGACTGACAGGTTCTCAATGGCGCATTCGCTGGAAGCGCGGGTGCCGTTTCTGGACCATAAGCTGGTCGAAACAATCTTCCGCATACCGGCCTCCGTTCGCACGCGTCCCGAAAATCTGAAATACCTGCTCAAGAAATCGGTCGCCGACCTTTTGCCGCAAAGCGTTCGCCAGGCCCGCAAGCGAGGTTTTGTTCTGCCAGTCAAGCTCTGGTTGCGCGGGCAGCTTCGACCCCTGGCTGAGCGCCTGCTTGCGCCGGAGCGGTTAGCGCAGCAGGATATCTTCCGGCCAACTTTTTACGCGAGCTATGTCAGGCCGCATTTGGAGGGGCGCGCCGATTTCACCTGGCAGGTGTGGGCCGCTTTGATGTTTCAGTTGTGGCATCTTGTCTTTATCGAGCAGCGGAGCGTCGATAAGCCGACCTACTCATGGCGTGACCTGATGTAGTAAGTGCTTCGATTACTCGGTTCTTATGTGACGAAGTGTGACGAAGGAATTCATAAATGGTTGACATGCAACCCCATGAAGTAGTTTGGACGCCGCAGAAGTCTGCTGACTTTTGGAATTACTTTTCCTCAGACCCGGAGTTTTCTCGTCAGTATTTCAGTAATCATTCCGGCGGCCTGTTGCTCGAATACCTGGAAAAATTGGCGCCGCTCAAAGGGCGCGTGCTCGATTACGGCTGCGGGCCCGGTTATCTCGTAGGCCATCTTTTGCGGCGCGGTATCGCCTGTGAGGCAATTGACTTTTCATCTTCCAGCGTGGAACGAGTACGTAAACAGTTTTCCACCCATCCCCTCTTTCGTGGAGCAACTGTCGCTACTCAACTACCGACCCCTTTGCCAGACAAGAGCATGGATATTGTAATAAGTGTAGAAATGGTTGAGCACCTTTTCGACGAGCACCTCGAGCCGACCTTTGGAGAATTTCACCGTCTATTAAAGCCGGCTGGTACGCTCATCGTTACTACGCCCAATGAAGAGGACCTGGCCGCCAGCCGCGTGCTATGTCCCGATTGTGGTGGCTTATTTCATCAGTACCAGCATGTCCGTACCTGGTCGGTAAAGAGTTTGCGCGCAGCACTGGAAGCCCACGGTTTTGAAACAATCACTTGTCACGCGACTCTCATCACACCAAAACTGCGAGCAGATGGATTGCGAGAGTTCTTACGCCGGTTGAGAAAGTTGCCGAGACCACCGCAACCTCACTTGGTTTACATAGGCCGGAGGAGACCTCATGCGGCCTGAAGTCCTTGGGTTTTTGCGTGCTCCGGGAAGCGGGTCGCCCCTCGAAATCAAAGGAGTTGTCGAGCAAGAGCGGGATGAAATAAGAACGGGTGAGTTGATCGCTACTGACTCAAACCATTCTTACCCCATCAGAGACTTCATCCCCCGATTTGTTTCTGACGACTCCTACACTGCTAGTTTTGGTGAGCAATGGAACCGTTACCGCCGCACGCAACTCGATCGCTTCAATGGCACTACCTTAAGTCAGGACCGCTTTTTCCGCGACACAAAATGGACGCCGGAAGAGTTGCGCGGTCAGAGAGTTCTCGAAGTGGGTTGCGGGGCAGGCCGATTTACTCAGGTGCTGCTCGACGCTGGCGCGGATCTCTTTTCGTTGGAATACAGCAGTGCCGTTGATGTTTGCTGGGCGAATAATGGCCCTCACGCGCAACTCACCCTGGTGCAGGCCGATCTGTATCGAATGCCTTTTGCCACTGCCTCTTTTGACAGGGTATTCTGCTATGGAGTCATTCAACATACTCCAGACGTCAAAAAAGCCTTTATGAGTCTCGTTCCATTTCTCAAACCCGGTGGCGAGATCGCCGTGGACATCTATCCGAAGACCCGCTGGATTACCCGATGGACGGCAAAGTACTGGTATCGCCCGCTGACCAAGCGACTGCCGCGGGATTTGCTTCGCCGGATTGTCGAGTGGTATGTGCCGCGTTGGATTCCAATTGACAATAGACTTCAGTCGGTACGAGTCCTGCGGTATGTAGTCCCTGCTCTGG
>JBGPNE010000131.1:0-6880 GCA_041487335.1 Pyrinomonadaceae bacterium | reverse complement strand
TGTAACTGCTGAAGCCGGGGTGCCTGGGCGGTTCACACGAGCTTTGCAACTTCGTCTCCGGTTCGTTATGATCCGCCCACACAGAGAGGACCTATCTGTAACAACGGTCTCTTGATTCTGGGCTTCTCTGTGACATTACCGACTAGTGTAGCCAATGTCAGAAACTGCGCAATCTCTCTCGCTCGAACGCAAGATCAAAATGCAGGAAGCACGTGAGGGGATAATCAACCGCCTCGCGCTGGCCTTTCCCACCACGATTAATCTCGACCGGTTTCTGAACGTGATTGTCTCGGAACTCGGCCGCATGATGAATGTAGACCGCTGCGACGTGATTCAACTAACACCAGCGAGCGAATTGCGCATCAGTCATGAATGGCGCGCGTCAGACGATGTGCCATCAAGCCTGGGAACGGCCATCCCGCTCGACATCAAGCAGCTTTCGGAACACGTCGACATTGCTAAACCGATCCGACTTGACGACACGTCTGCGCCCGGGCTCGATCAAAAGGTGAGATTCCTGGCGGCGAGTCTCGGCACTCGTTCGCTGCTCGTTGTGCCAGTCATTCTCGGTAATGATGTTCTGGGCCTGGTTGGACTGCATACCACGCGCACTCCCCGAGCCTGGCTTGACGATGAGGTTTCCTTCCTGCAATCGATCGCGCGTCAGATAGCGGTGGGCTATCAGTACACGCGTCTTTACACCGACAAAGAACGCGAAGCAGAGACTAAGCGGGCATTGCTCGAAATTGCCAACGCATTAAACGCACATTCCGATTTTCGAGAGGTCTCTTCGCTTGTGCTTGAACGTGCCATAGCCCTGGTGGGCGCGGACTACTCGGCGCTCGGAGTTCTTGATCCCGCGGGCGGGCGCATCACGCTTGCGGCTTTCAAGGCGGCGCCTCACGCGAGTACCGACTCCGTTCAGGGCTTGATAGACGCCCACAGCCAATCGCTCGATGTAACAGAGTTTCCGGCAATGATGGCTGTAGTTGCCGAAGGTAAGACGCTTCGGCTGTTGGACACCGATCTGCCCTTTCCGTTTCGCCTTATCTTCAATGCGACACTTGGCGGACGCGCAGCTTTAGTCGCTCCCGTTCGGGTAGGCGGCCAAACGTTTGGACTGCTGGGACTTGTTTGGAGTGAAGCACGGGAAGGATTTCATGACCACGAAGTGGCGTTGGTCGAGGGCATTGCAGATCAGATCGGCACCGCACTCGAACGTGATCAACTTTCCGCTGAGGTGATGCGCCTCCGCAGCGCATTGCATGAACGCTACGGAGAAGAACGCATCATCGGACAGACCGCGGTGATTCGCCGCGCAATGGAATTGGCACTCAGCGTGGCAGACACACAGACAACTGTTTTGATCCAGGGAGAATCGGGTACAGGAAAGGAACTGCTCGCAAATCTCATCCACTACAACTCGGGTCGCGAAAACCACCCTTACGTGAAGCTCAATTGCGGCGCGATTCCGGAGACGCTGCTTGAGTCAGAGTTGTTCGGTCATGAAAAGGGGGCATTCACGGATGCTCGCGCGCTACGTCGGGGAAGATTCGAAGAAGCCAACGGCGGTACGCTGTTTCTCGACGAAGTTGGTGAGATGAGCCTGGCTGCCCAGGTTCGTCTCTTGCGCGTCTTGCAAGATGGCGAATTCACGCGCGTGGGCGGAAATGAAGAGTTGAAGGCGGACGTTCGTGTGATTGCAGCCTCCAACGTGAATCTCGAGCGGGCCATCGAAGAAGGCGGATTCCGCCGAGATCTTTACTATCGCCTTTCCGTGTTTCCGATCACGGTACCGCCGCTGCGAGAAAGACCGGAAGATATTCATCCGTTAGTGATTCATTTCCTCGAACACTACAAGCAGAAGACCGGTCGCTTTGTCTCCGGGATTTCCAAGGATGCGTTGCAGGCTTTGATGACTAATCAGTGGCCCGGTAACGTTCGGGAACTCGAGAATGCAATTGAGCGTGCGGTGATTATTGCCTCAGGAAGACAGATCGAGTTAGAAGATCTGCCGGAGTCGATCAGCAAGACAGTGTTGGAAGGGCGTGATCGAATCAAAGTCGAGCGGGCAAAGGCAGCCAGTGAGGGACGCACGAGCACGTTTGCGGTCACAGTGCCGTCATCGATGGAAGAGATTGAACGACAGGCAATCGAGGCCACACTCGATTACACCAAAGGTGACAAGACCCACGCCGCGCGATCTCTGGGCATCGGGCGAAAGACGCTCTATCGTAAGCTCGAGCAATACAATGGGGGACACGGCGAATCCGAATAGCGGTGACCTTCACCATTGAGCGTTTTGACTAGAGATCTTGCGCAGTGCGTTAACTGGCGCCGATAATATTGTTGGGACTTCTCTTGACGAGGGTTTGAATGGGAACTTTCTATACCAAATGCAAGATCGAGAACGCGGCGGACCGGACTAAGTCCCT
The DNA here is from genome assembly GCA_041487335.1 of Pyrinomonadaceae bacterium. GTDB lineage: Bacteria > Acidobacteriota > Blastocatellia > Pyrinomonadales > Pyrinomonadaceae > PSRF01. The sequence continues at coordinate 4,445 of JBGPNE010000131.1, read as the reverse complement.
TGTTCTATCCAGGATTCTGGTGGACACAGGGAGTGAACACACCTGGGCACCCGCTAAAAGTCTGGAGAGGATAGGTATTAACAGAGAAAAAAAAGATGTGCTCTTCGTGATGGCCAACGGCCAGCAGATAACGCGCAGCGTAGCTTTTGCCATCATCCGATTAGAGAAGTATTTCACTATTGATGAAGTTGTATTTGCTGAGAAGGGGGATTTGCTCCTGCTCGGCGCCAGAAGTTTAGAAGGTTTGAATCTAACAGTGGATTCAAGACGTAAGAAGCTGGTCGCGGCCGGACCGCTGCCCGCTGCCTGAACCCTTACGACGCGCAGATATAAAAAATCAAAGCCTTCTTCTATCGCTTGCTTCAAGTCGTCAGAAAACTGGTCGTCCATTCTTACCTCCATAGACATTGTTATCCCGGTAACTTAAGCGCGTATTTGTAAGCCGGTCCAATTTAAATCCCAAGAAATCCTGGCAACACCGAATTAGAACACTAACACGAACTCTAACGCTATCGTATTCTTGCTTGTGTTCTTGGCTATTTGTTATAGTGCGAGTCTGGAACTCTCCAAACAACAAATAAACCGGCTTGGCCAGAAGCCAGCGCTTCTGAAGAAAGGAAGGCCTTATGGGCAGTGACGACTATCGGCGAAGCAGTGGTGACAGCATCTCTACTCGTCTAACATATCTTTTGATCGGTGGCGGAATCGGCGCGATCCTCGCGCTTCTGTTCGCCCCAAAATCAGGTCAGGAACTTCGCGGCGACCTTGCGGACGCGACGCGCAAAGGCATTGACCGTTCGCGCGAGGCCGCACAGCAACTCGGCGACCGAGCCGGTGAGTATTACGAAGCCACACGTGAACGTGCTTCCGAACTCTATTCGACAGCCTCCGACAAAGTTGGTGAAGTGGCCAAGACTGCCCGCGAGGCTGCAGCTCGACAAACCGGTACTGTAGCTGCCGCGATCGACGCGGGAAAAAAAGCTTACCAGGAAGAGAAGCGGAAGACCGAATTGTCCGGCAGGATTGAGGCAGCGCCGACTTACGAGGAGAAAGCGAACTAGGATTGCCGAATTCTGATTGCCGATTTCCGATTTTGGTTGGAAGGATTTAAATCGGAAATTGAAAATTGGAAATTGAAAATGGCTTATGTCATCTCTCGCGTTGCAAATCAATCCCAACGATCCGATGTTCTGGGTGATGGTGGTCGTTGCCCTGTCGTTTTTGGTGATCGCGGTATCGATGATCTTCATCGCGGTATTCGTCAGCCGCGCAGTCAAGTCGGTAAACCGGCTTGAGGAGAAGCTCGATCCCCTGGTCGAGCGACTCGCGGTCGTCAGCGAGCAAGGCAAGCAGATCGCCGTGCAGGGCAGGCAAATCGCCGAGCAATTTAGTGCCGTTTCCAGCCATCTCTCCACCGCTACCATGCACTTCTCTGAATCGTTGGCAATAATCAAGAATGAAGTAGGCGAGCTAACAGAGTTGGTTAGCGAGACGGCGCTTGAAGCGCGCGAGAAGGTCGAGCTGGTGAGTCAGACAATAGATCGGACGCACCGGCAGGTAGCCAGTACGACTGACTTCATACAGTCGAAGGTGATCGAGCCAGCTCGCGAACTGGCGGCGATTATGGCGGGCTTCCGCCGGGGCCTCGAAGTTCTCGTGGCGCCCGCGCCAAAGCCCATTAACCAGACTTACGGCGAGGAAGAGATGTTTATCGGTTGACGCCCGAGCAAAAGCGTTCCGAAAAGGACCCGAACCATCTCTCTTCGAGAAACTTGGTTCGGGTTCTTAGTTTAATTGTCAATAGTATTTTGGCGAGCAAACGCTTGTGCTGCTAGTATTGATGGTTCTGAATCCTTGAAAAAATATGTCTACTGAAACTCCGCTTGATCTCAAGAAGACAATCAACCTGCCTAAGACCGGCTTTGCGCAGAAGGCGAACCTCGCGCAGAGCGAACCTGCGCGTTTGAAGAAGTGGTCGCAGCTTGGTCTATATGAAAAGATTCGGCGCGCGCGCGAGGGTGCGGAAAAGTTTATCCTCCACGACGGCCCGCCCTATGCGAATGCCGACATTCATCTCGGCACGGCGATGAACAAGATCCTGAAAGACTTCATCGTCAAGTCGCGCACGATGATGGGCTACGACGCGCCTTACGTCCCTGGCTACGACTGCCACGGGCTGCCTATCGAATTGTATGTCGACCGCAAGCTGGGCGCGAAAAAGGCAAACATGCCGCCGGTGTCCATTCGTCGTGCTTGTCGTGAACACGCTTCTGAAGCGTTGAAACGACAGACGCGGGATTTTCAGCGGCTCGGCATTTTGGGCGAGTGGGACAATCCTTATCTGACGATGTCCAACCATTATGAAGCGGAAACGGCAAGGCTCTTCGGTCGCTTCGTCGAGCGCGGTTACGTTTACAAAGGCGCGCGGCCCGTTTACTGGTGTATTCACGATCAGACAGCGCTCGCCGAAGCCGAGGTTGAGTATCATCAACACACGAGCCCTTCCGTTTACGTTAAGTTTCCGCTGAAAAGTGATCCGGCGCTTTTAGATGCGGCACTCGCCGACCGAAAAGTTTTCGTGCTGATCTGGACGACTACACCGTGGACACTGCCGGCCAACCTGGGGATCACCGTTCATCCAGAATTCGAATACGCAGCTTTTGAGCACGGCGATGAGGTCTACATCGTCGCCAGCGAGTTGCTCGAAGCGGTCGCCTCCAAGTGTGATCTGGGTGAGCGCGACGGCAATGGCGATCGACTTGCGCTCAAGGCGGTCGCCCGCTTCCTCGGCGCAAAGCTTGATCGGCTTGAATGCCGGCACGCATGGCTTGATCGAACTTCGCTGCTGATGGTTGGAGAACACGTAACGCTCGGTGGTGAAGCCGACGCCGAAACCGAGCTTGATGTGAAAGAAGCACGGGAGAAGCCAACTACAAGCAAAGCGGGCACAGGCTGCGTCCATACTGCGCCTGGTCACGGTCATGACGACTTTGTAATCGGCAAGCGTTATGGCCTGGAGATCTATTGTCCGGTGGATAATTCGGGTCGGTTCACTCCGGAAGTGGAACACTTTGCAGGGCAGCGCGTGTTCGAAGCAAATCCAAACATCGTTGACTTCATGCGCGACGGCGGCATGCTTTTGTTTACGGAGAATTACGAGCACCGCTATCCGCATTGCTGGCGCTGTAAGAACCCGGTGATCTTTCGGGCCACGCCGCAGTGGTTCATTTCGATGGACCAGGTTGGTGGTCCTCCTGTGGAGCAAGACGACGACGGCCGCGACCGAACGAATTTCACGGAGAACTTCCTGGATGACACCTCAATTTCGGGAGCTTCACTGCGCGAAGCCGCGCTGCGGGAAATCCACAATGTTACCTGGCTTCCTTCGTGGGGTGCTGAGCGAATGCGCAACATGTTCAAGGGAAGACCTGACTGGTGTGTCTCACGCCAGCGTGTTTGGGGAGTTTCTATTCCGGTCTTCTACTGCGCGAAATGTAACGAAGCCGTCGCCGATCCAGAGATCATCTACCATGTCGCCGATATGTTTGAACGGGAATCGGCCGATGCCTGGTATACGCGCGAAGCGCGCGAGCTTCTGCCGGAGGGCTACCGTTGCACCAAGTGTGGCGCCGACGAATGGACAAAAGAGACCGACATCCTCGATGTCTGGTTTGACAGCGGCGCCTCGTCAATTGCAGTTTTGGAGAACCGCGAAGACCTGCGTTGGCCGGCTGATGTCTACATCGAAGGTGGCGACCAGTATCGCGGCTGGTTCAATTCGTCGCTGATAGTGGGGCTCGTGGCGCACAACCGAGCGCCTTACAAGACAGTGCTCACTCACGGCTGGACGGTGGATGCTCAGGGTAAAGCAATGCACAAGTCGACTGGCAATGCCGTCCCGCCAGACGAAGTCATCAAGGAATCGGGGGCCGAGATAATACGGCTATGGTGTGCGTCGTCGAACTACTTCGACGACATGCGCTGCTCCGTGGAAATCCTCCAACGCGTGACTGACGGATACCGCAAGCTACGCAACACGGCCCGCTTTGCCCTTGGTAACCTTTACGAATTCAATCCGTTGCGCGACAGTGTGCCAAGGAATCCGCTGGTGGCCTGGCTTGCGGATACTGAGGGAATGCTCGATGTTGATCGTTGGGTGCTTGCTGAACTCAACCGCGTAATCCGGGCAGTTCGTGAGGCCTATGAGGCTTACGAATTTCACAATGTGTACCACACTCTCTACAACTTCTGCACGGTGACACTGTCGGCGCGATATTTCGACATTATTAAGGATCGACTTTACACATTTGCGCCAAGAAGCCACGGACGTCGCTCTGCGCAGACAGCTCTATACGTAATTGTGCACTCGTTAGCGCGGATGCTTGCACCAATTCTGGTTTTCACTGCCGATGAGATTTGGGAAAACTTGCCACGCGACGACGGTG
>JBGPNE010000130.1:0-6900 GCA_041487335.1 Pyrinomonadaceae bacterium | reverse complement strand
GTTCGTTGGACTCTCGAACGCCACCCAATTAACAGAGCCGCGAGCGGACCGGGGTCCCCAGCCGGGCCGCCCGGCTGGGGTGGTGGTAGCGACCGGATCCTAGACTCAACTGATTCATAAGAGAGGTGAAAAGGTTCGTTGAGTGCTTGCATCCGGTCGCTACCGCTCGCGGCTCTGTAATTGAGTGCCATTCAAGAATCACCAAATTCTCGAGTTTATTCACAGCTTCTACCGCTCCTCGGTTCTGTAATTGAGTGGCGACTCCTCTCCTGCCAAACTGCACCAGTACCAGGCTTTACTATTCGCGCTGGTTGCCAGGGCAGCGCTTTCGCTGCGTCACTTCGCGACCACTTCGAGCTTCGTCGTCTGATACTTAACGGAGCTCGTTCCCACCATGATGTCGAACATGCCCGGCTCTACGACTCGCTCCATATTCAAATTCAAAAACGAAAGTTTGTCAGGAGTGATCACAAAGTCAACCGTCTTGCTCTCGCCAGGCGCCAGCGTAATGCGCTTGAAGTCTTTCAATTCCATGACTGGACGCGTCACGGAACTGACAAGGTCATGGATATAGAGTTGAACGACTTCATCACCTGCGCGCTTGCCGGTGTTGGTGACCGTTATGCTTACTCTAGCCTGGCCTGCGGGTCCGATCTGCAGGGAATTGACGTTCAGGTTCGAATATTCAAAAGTTGTATAGCTGAGACCATGACCGAACGGGAAAAGCGGTTCCTTGCTCGTGAATAAGTAACCGCGCCTCGCCGTTGGCTTGCGGTTGTAGTAACTGGGCAACTGCCCCACTGAACGTGGAAAGCTGACTGGCAGTTTGCCGGCCGGGTTGTAATCACCGAAGAGAACGTCAGCAACGCCGACGCCGGTCTCCTGCCCGAGGTAGAAGCCTTCGAGAATGGCTGGCGCCTTTTCCGCGATGTACTTGACCGAGAGCGGCCCGCTGTTAATGAGGAGCACGATGGTCGGCTTGCCGGTTTCAAGCACCGCTTTGACTAGATCGTTCTGCCTGCCAACCAGATCCAAACTGTCGCGGTCGCCTAGGTGGTTGTCCGCCCAACCCTCTTTGTTTGTGTCTTCGTTGCCGCCTAACACCAGCACCGACACGTCCGCCGCCTTCGCCACGTCGACCGCTTGAGCTATCAGTTTGCTGTCTTCCGCCGCATCACTCAGGTGTGAGGTGTCAGCCCACCAGTCACCACCCTCTTCCGTGATCTTGCACCCTACAGCATGCGCAACCTTCACCTTGCTGCCTACTTTATCCATGATTCCCTGAAGCACGCTTATGCCTCGTCCAGGATTGTCACTGTATCCGCCCAGGTGCGCGCGATCGGCATTTGGCCCAATGACGGCGATGGACTGCAACCGGCTCCGATTCAGCGGCAAAAGATTGTTTTCATTCTTCAGCAAGACTATAGACCGGCGGGCCGCCTCTGCCGCTAGCTCGCGATGTTCCTGCGAGTTCGTAACTCTGGCGGCGCGTTCGGGATCAACATAAGGCTTGTCGAATAGACCGAGGAGGAACTTGGCCCTGAGGTTACGCGCGACCGCCCGGTCTACAGTGGCCTCAGAAACCTTTCCTTCCTTCACGAGCTGTACGAGTATCGGGAAGCAATCGGGATCCGGCAGCTCGATGTCAACGCCTGCCTCAATCGCGAGCCTGGCCGCTTCCGTTTTGTCGGCCGCGACGTGATGGAGGCTCTCCAGTTGCGGAATGCCGTAGTAGTCGGAAACGATGTAACCCTTGAATCCCCACTCCTCGCGCAGCACCTTCTCAAGCAGCCATTTGTTGGCGTGAGAGGGAATTCCATCAATCTCGTTATACGAGGCCATGACACTCATGATGTGGCCTTCGGTCACCGCGGCCTTGAAGCTGGGCAGAAAGAACTCGCGCAAGACCCTCTCGGAATAATTGGCCGGAGCGATGTTGGTTCCACCTTCCGGCTGGCCGTGAGCCGCAAAGTGCTTGGCAGTGGCGATGATGTGATCACCTTCAACCCCTGGTCCCGGTCCCTGCAAGGCTTTGATAATTGCTACTGCCATGCGTGACACAAGGTAAGGATCCTCACCGTATGTCTCTTCCGTCCTGCCCCAGCGCGGCTCGCGCGCGACATCAAGATTCGGTCCCAGCACTTGATGGCTTCCGCGCGCCCTCGTTTCAAGCGCGGCAGCGGCAAAGACTTTGCTGATGAAATCAGGATCCCAGGTACTGGCGAGCGCGATTGGCTGAGGGAAGCTGGTACTACCCTGGGCCATATTGCCATGCAGTATTTCGTCGTGAAGTATCGCAGGAATGCCGAGCCGCGTGCTCTCAATGAGCCACTTCTGGACCGCATTGGCGAACAGCGCTCCCTCGCGTGGACCCTTGCGCTCCCTCTGCCGGGCAATCTGGCCAATTCCGTATTTCATGACCTGCCGGGCCTTCTCTGGCAGGAAGTCCCCGCGGTCCGTTGAGAAGTCTGTCTGTGGCTTCACCTGAGGTCTCTCGCCCCAAAGGCACACTAGCTGGGCCACCTTCTCTTCCAGTGTCATACGACTGAGCAAATCCGCGACTCGCTGTTCAACCGGTAATTGGGGGTTCTTATAGTCCGGCATAGTCGTCTGCGATCGCATGTCTGCTTTGGGGAAGATAACGAGAATCACTGACATAGCGGCGCATATACCCGCAAGAATGCGGCTAAGTCGCAGCAAGGGGAGACGGATTGGACCAGCTTTAATCAAGGATATTTCCTCCGCTAAAAGTTATGGTAAGTCACGCCGCGGGTATGGATAAATTGGCGAATCGCAATGTTTCTGCAAACCCGCATCGACTAAATGGGAACAGACTCGTCGGCGAGCGCGGTTTCTTACTCAACGGCGATGCGGTGGTCGCAGGCCTCAGGAACTCTCCTGATTCTCGTTGACCGCGATAGACGGCGCCTGCGGGAGACCGACCCATGCACGGAAGTTTCCCGAGAACAGGCGCGTGATGTCGCGCACGATCTCTTGCCGCGTCACGCCGCGCCCACTCTCCAGAAGACTCTCGTATGTCTCATACAACGACTCAGCGATGGCGACGCGCGCATGCTGCCATTTGTAGATTAACTGTTCCAGTACACGCGCGTCGGAATGTTGCGGGATAAAACTGGATCCCAAAAGCTCGAGCCGCTCGCGCGTGATCTCAGAAACGATTGACGGGTTATTGAGAAACCACCAACAGCCAAAAGGCATCAAGTTATTGAACTTGCGCGCGGACACACATAGTTCGTGCTGGTTTTCGCGCGACAGGAAGGTTGCGAGAAAGCGCACGTCAAGGTTCTCGACGCACAAACGCTCCAACGCTCCCATATCCGCCTTGCCCATACCGTCGCCCGCCGCCCGGAGCGCGGGATTCACGCCGCGGCGGACTCCGATCATCACGGCGAAAGCGAGTTTGTGCTCGCGCGCAGTTGGCAACACCACTTCACGGATCAGCCTGTCCCGCGCATCCTCGTCTGGAAACTTGAAGTTGTCCGGGAGCGATACCGCCATGTAAAGGGGTTTCATGCGAGCGATCCACTTATCAAGGAAGCGACGCAGGTCGCTGCAAGCGATTCTGCTTAGCCCGAGATCGACTTGCAGACCTTCGCGGGCAAGCGTCTGAGCGGCTTCCGGCCAGTCGTTTAGCAGTCCGTCCAGGCGGAGTGAAGCGTGAAAGCGGGCGTCATGATTTGCCCCATCGTTCCAAAGACGGATTTCCTGCTCGTTGAACGGATCATTAGTCATCACCACGTCGCTCACGCACGCGGTGTCCAATACCCGATCAAGGTGTTCATGCAGGTCCTGCGAGCGGAAGAAAGCACGCGCCTCCGCTAGGTCGGATGATCTCGAGTCGAGGCCAAATGCTTCGAGAACAGAAACGATACCGCGGGCGGCTTCCGATAGAGGTGTGTTCTCGACGAAGAGTGTTTTCCAGACGAGATCAGCCCGCTCGGCTTTGGTCATTTTCCAAAAGCACGCATGCGAGAGATCAGTCGAGCGGAAAGTCTCGGCGATAAGATAGTGGTAAGTGAGTAGTTCGTCGATACCGTAGAGGAACAACCCAGGGAACTCGGGAGGAAGCACATGCGTGTGAACATCAATTACCGGTGTCGTCGCGACTACGAGTTCCACCTGCCGCCGGAGTTCTGACCTGTCGGTTAGCAGTTCAGCTTGCCCAACACGATTTTCCATCAGGTCTATCACCATTGCGGTCCCTTTCTCGTAACAGGGTCAAACGCTGATGTTAGTAGGGCGCCCCACGTCTTCAGGATCGGCCCAGCGATTATTCGGTATTGTCGGTGTCCAGCCTGGCCTGAGCGGGTCCTGGTCGTAAGGGTAGGAACCTAGACGCTTGTAAAGCTCCCGATATCCACCGAGCTTATCGTAATCGAGCCTCACTCCGAGTCCTGGCCCTGTCGGCACTGCGATGGAGCCGCCCTCGTACTTGAACTTGCCACCCTCGATGATGTCGTCGGTCAGGTGATGATAGTGGGCGTCAGCGGCGACTGAAAGGTTGGGGATGACCGCTCCGAGGTGCAACATCGTGGCGAGTTGTATGCCCAGCTCACCTGATGAGTGCACTGCCACACCGAGTTGGAACGTCTCACAAACGCCTGCCGCTTTGACGCACGAACGAATGCCACCCCAGAAGGTTGTGTCGAGCAGAATCACGTCCACGGCAGTATCAAGGACATTAGCTGCAAGTTGTTCGAAATTGACGACGATCGTGTTGGTTGCGAGCGGCATTCGGACTTTCTGGCGCACGCGCCGCATCCCGGCCATACCGAACACGGGGTCCTCCAGATAATCGTTGCGAATTGCTTCTATCTGCTGACCGAACCAGATCGCCGTTTCGGTAGACCAGACGCCATTTGGGTCGAAGCGGAAACGGTCGCCGTCGAGCGCAGCAGCCAGCACGCGGTAACACTCCAGCTCGTACTCCGGCGCGAAGACACCGCCTTTTAACTTGTGCGAAGCGAAGCCGTACCGTTCTTTCAGCTCGCGCGCGTGAGCTATTAGTTGCTCGGTGGTTCGTACCTCGCCTCTTCCGTCCTTTGGGTTCGCGTAACGGAAGAAGAGGTACGAGGCAAAGGGCACACGGTCCCGCAAACGACCTCCCAAAATCTCAGAGATTGACACGCCCCACTTCTGTCCCAGGATATCGAGGCAGGCGAATTCGAGCGCCGCCAGAATCTGCGTGCGATTGTTGTAGAGCGAGGCCGTCGGGTTGGCAATCAGAAACCGCATTTCCTCAAGGTGAGCCGGGTCGTGGCCCAGCAGATAGGTTTTCATCGCGCGGAAGACACTTTCAGCCGACTCGCCACCACCACCCATTTCGCCAAGTCCAATCAGACCCTCATCAGTCTCAACCTCCACCACGGTGCGCACAAAGCGACCCCAATGGCAGCCGTTCGCATGCCTGAGCGGCGCCTCTAATGGTACCGTGACGGTTGTCGCTCTGATGTCGGTGATCTTCATTGCGTAGTTAGAGTCTTAAGCGCGATCCATTTTCCATTTTCCATTTTCCATTTTCCATTGCTCTCTCACTTGTCAGCCGTCATTTTCCATTGCGTGCGTTCCATTGCGTGCGCGCCGCCGCAGTGAATGGCAAATGACCAATGACAAATGACAAATGGAAAATCAATTCTGGCTTGCAAATTTCCCTTCAATTCTCACCATGTCAGACTCTTAGCCTTGTATTCGTCTAGCGTCTTCGCGGGCTTCTCTACACCTGCTGGAAGAGGCCGCTTCGAGAAGGTCTGGAAATAAAGCAAAACGGCGTCCTTCCACCAGACCGCATCGCGCTCCTGGATAGCCAGCTTCTGCGCCACCTCTCGGTGACGTTCCGAGTCAATCACGCCGGCCAGAGCGTCCCACTCCTTGCGCGTGTCCCGCGCCCAGTTCACCCCGCGCTGATAGTGCAGGGCCAACTCGTCCCACATCGTTCGGCCCGAGCGCATGCGGTAATCCCACGGCACATGGTGAAACCAAAGCAGGAATTTGTCCGGGCAAGTGCTCAAGTTACCGAAACGATCGCGGACCTGGGCGTGATACAGGCTCACTGCATTGCTCCCTGTCTCCGTGCGGTCAAATCCCAAACCACGCTCGTCGGCGCGATGGTAGTAGACCGGATTCCAGTCAGCCCGAGGCTCGGTGTCCCACCAGGGAGCAGGGCCGTAATGATGCCCTCCCCACATGATGTGGTGGAGGCCCAGCGGCGTCATGTAATCAACCAGGGCTTCATGTGATTCAAGCATGATGTGAGTGATAATCTCCGCCGCTTTGGCATCATGAGTGAATGTCATGTTTATCCACTCTTCGGCGATTTGACGCGAGGCAAGATCAGGGTTCCAGGCGAGACGCCCAAAGGCGTACCAATTGGCCTGGGCGAAGTGATGACCGGTCCAGTTGCGATCTGAGCCAGTGTTCGCCACGCCGGCCATACCTGTAAGGCGTTGGCCATAAAGACTTCCATCGATGACTTTGGTGACCGTCGAGCCTGGGCCTTTGGCGTAAGTATCGCAATCGAGAACCTCACGCCACATCTGGGGCAGAAATACGAGATGATTTGAGAAGCCGAGGTATTCCTGCGTGAGTTGCACCTCGAGCATGAGCTGCGTCTTCGGCATCGCCCCAAAGAGCGGGTGGAAAGGCTCGCGCGGCTGAAAATCGATGGGCCCATTCTTCACTTGCAGCAGCACGTTCGGCGCAAACTGACCGTCGAAAGGCTGGAGATTGTCATAGGCCGCCGCAGCCCGATCGTAATCGGGCTTCGCGTCATAGACGAAGGCGCGCCAGATCACAACTCCTTTGTGAGGAGCGAGAGCAGCGGCCAGCATGTTGGCGCCGTCAGCGTGGCTGCGATTGTAGGTGCGCGGCCCTGGTTGGCCC
>JBGPNE010000129.1:0-6907 GCA_041487335.1 Pyrinomonadaceae bacterium | reverse complement strand
GCCGGGCAGCCCGGCTGCGGTGCTTCGTTGGTGAATGTTGCCACTGATGGTGAAACTTACGGTCATCATTTCAAGTTTGGTGATCTTTGTCTCGCACATGCTCTGGAAGTTGAAGCGCAAGCTCTGGATTTCTGGATTACAAACTATGCTCAGTTTCTAGATCATTACCCGCCTGAGTGCGAGGTGGAAATCAAGGAGGGGTTAGACGGAGGAACATCCTGGAGTTGTGCTCATGGTGTTGGTCGCTGGATTCGCGATTGCGGCTGTAGTGGAGAAACAGGTTGGAATCAGAAATGGCGTGACCCGCTGAGAGTGGCCCTGGACTTTCTGCGTGATGCCGCGGCCAGACACTTTGAAACTCTCGGCAGTGATCTGTTTCTCGATCCCTGGGCTGCGCGCAATGGCTATATCCAAGTTATTCTGGATCACGGTCGTTCGCGAGCGGAGTTTCTTAGTCGCCATGTAAAGCAACCTCTCTCACCGGCTGATGAGGTATGTGCGCTCACCCTGCTGGAGATCCAACGAAACTCACTTTTAATGTTCACCAGTTGCGGCTGGTTCTTTTCTGAGATTTCAGGAATCGAGACGATTCAGATCATGAAGTATGCCGCGCGGGTCATTGAGTTGATGGATGAACTGGGACTGCCGTCTCCGCGCCATCAATTTCTCGAGATACTGGCGGAAGCAAAAAGCAACATTGAACGGATAGGAACCGGCGTTGACATCTTCCTGAATTATGTTGAACCCTCCGCGAGCCTAACTCACAACATCAGTGACGCCGAAGCAAGACTCTCATGAGCAAGAAGCCAGCAGCTGAGAAGGCCGGTCGCGGAACATCCGGCCGCAGGCCCGCTAGATCAAAAGCGACGCCCCCTCCCGAGATGCAGCCAAAGCCCACAATCGATCCAATCGAGCTCAATCGGTTCCTGGCTCTGAAGTCGCACGACCCGCACCATATTCTCGGCGCTCACCATTCTAACGGGGGTCTAATTATTCGGGCTTTCAGGCCCGAGGCGGAGAAGGTTGAGGTTGTTATTGGCAAGAAGCGGCCGCAGCCGATGTCCCAAGCACACTCCAGTGGGCTCTTCGAGATTCTAATCCCAGACCTTAACGATTTACCCACATACCGTTTCAAAGTTCATTACCTGGACGGCGGCGTCTTCACTCTCCGTGACCCTTATTCCTTCCTTCCTACGGTTGGCGAACTCGATCTTCATCTGTTTGCTGAAGGACGGCATGAAGCGATCTATGAAAAGCTTGGCGCGCATGTTCGCAAGATGGAAGGGGTAACCGGAGTTTCATTTTCAGTCTGGGCGCCAAATGCTGACGGAGTGAGCGTGCTGGGCGACTTCAATGGCTGGGATGGACGTCTGCACCCGATGCGTATGGTCGGCAGCTCCGGCGTCTGGGAACTATTTATTCCAGATCTGCAACCGGGAACGCTCTACAAATATGAGATTCGGGCGGGCGGTTGGCTTCCTTTTCTCAAAGCGGATCCATACGCATCGTACATGGAAATCCCTCCCGGGACCTCGTCGATTGTCTTTGAGTCAAATTACAAGTTTAGCGATCAGGAGTGGCTGAACAGGCGGGCGGAACGAGAACACTATCGCCTGCCACTTTCCATCTACGAAGTTCATCTCGGCTCCTGGCGTCGCATACTAGAGGAGAACAATCGGCCGTTGCAATATCGCGAGCTGGCCCCGATTCTTGCCGACTATTTGCGGGACATGGCGTTTACCCACGTCGAGTTTTTGCCGCTCAAAGAACATCCTTATGGCCCGTCGTGGGGTTACCAGGTCAGCAACTACTACGCGCCGTCGGCCCGCTATGGCACTCCTGACGATTTTCGTTACCTGATCGATTATCTACATCAGCAGGGGCTGGGTGTGATCATGGACTGGGTGCCGGCGCATTTTCCCAGGGACGCCTTTGCGCTCGGCCGTTTTGACGGCTCAGCTCTTTACGAACATCTCGATCCGCGCAAGGGCGAGCATCCTGATTGGGGCACATACATCTTCAACTACAGCCGCAATGAGGTGCGCAATTTTCTGCTGGCGAACGCGCTTTATTGGTTCAAGGAGTTTCACCTTGATGGACTGCGCGTCGATGCGGTGGCTTCGATGCTGTATCTCGATTACAGCCGCAATGAAGGGGAGTGGGTGCCGAACGAGTTTGGCGGGCGTGAAAATCTGGAGGCCATCTCGCTGCTCAAAGAACTCAACCAGGTGACTCATCGGGCTTGTCCGGGTGTGATGATGATTGCGGAAGAGTCGACCGCCTGGCCCGCTGTGAGTCGACCAACCTACGCCGGCGGGCTGGGCTTCGATCTCAAATGGAACATGGGTTGGATGCACGACACGCTTCACTACTTCGAAATGGATCCGGTCCACCGCGCATATCATCACAACTCGCTGACCTTCGGTTTGCTCTACGCCTGGAGTGAGAATTTTATTCTGCCGTTTTCTCATGACGAAGTGGTGCACGGAAAGGGCGCGCTGCTTAATAAGATGCCCGGCGATCTCTGGCAGAAGTTCGCGAATCTTCGCGCGCTTTACGGATACATGTGGGCGCATCCGGGAAAGAAGCTGCTTTTCATGGGCGGCGAGTTTGGCCAGTGGCGCGAATGGAACGACAGCAAGAGCCTCGACTGGCATTTGCTTGAACAGCCGGTTCATCATGGTGTGCAACGCCTGATTCGCGATCTCAATCGCGTTTATTCTGCGGAGAATTCTCTGTGGGAGGTGGATGGCGAGCCCGCAGGATTTCAATGGATAGACGCTGACAATGCGCCCGACAATATCGTTTCGTTCGTTCGCAGGTCGCGGGGCACAGGAAAAGAGATGGTCTGTGTCGGCAACTTTTCTCCTGTTGTGCGAGAAGGCCATCGACTGGGACTGCCGAAGCCCGGACATTACCGGCTGATTATCAACACTGACCTGGAGATCTATGGAGGCAGTGGCGTTGCTGTGCCTGGTTCCATTACTGGAGAGGAAGTGCCGCTGCACGGTCAGCAATATTCCGCTATTGTCACATTGCCGCCGCTGGCCACACTGTGGTTTGAAGTGCCTCGTTAACCCGGGGCAGTGACAATACCGGATAAAGTCCTAGTCAGAAAGCTCATTCACCTGGGCTTCAGAGGTTGTGTGAAGACTCAGCAGTATCACATGGCAAGAGATCAAAAACCCGTTCACTCGGGCTTGGCCCCTTGATATGAGGATGAGGCTATGCCCATCCGGAAGAGACCGTAATAAGAATCTGGGGCTGTGCCTCCGACCGGGTCGCAAAATGTCATGGTTGGTCGGCGGCAGCTCTTTTCATAGCCCTGGAGACGCTCAGGGAAGCATTGATTCCGGGGCGCCCACGGAGGGACGCCCCTACAGATCGGGGCGACGGCATCGATGCCGGAACATTGTAGGGGCGCCACTCCGTGGGCGCCCCGAAAACTTTTCTTTGCCCACGGCGGGGCGGAGCCACCGCCTCACATCGGGGGCGAAGCCATGCAGGTGGTGCTGACCCGACCGGTAAATAAACTAATCAAGAATTGGAGCCTCGCATGCAATATCAAACAACCGAGCCAAGTGGGGTGGTTCAGTTCCAGCTTTGGAGTACGTTCTCTCATTCACACCGGGCTTCAGCCCGGAAGTGCAGGTACATGTTCATCAAGGTCTGACATGGGATCGACTATAGAACGCGCAGCAGCCGGTCCACTTCATCGGCAAAGAAGTTTCGCACCGTGTTCCACTCTACTGGTTTTAACATCCTCGGCGGCTCGTCGTGTTCCGCGTCGTCAAAGTAAGCCAGCGCCCGCAACAAGTGATAGGAAGGATAGGTAATAGTCGGAAATTTGTGCGGCATCCGCTGGAGTAAACTCTTGAGGGAGAATCCTTGCTGGCAGAGACAATACACATCTATGAAATCGCGTTTTGTGCCCCGCTGACCAATCGCGGCGATCTTCATCAGGGCGATGTCGAGCAGAGAGGCCACTTGAATCCCTTCGGACAAGACCATTGCGTCAAGCAAAGGATAAGGGTACGTGAAGAAACTGAGTTTGACGTTATTGAGTTCGCCCACGAGCGTATCCGGAGTCTGGTTCTCAATAGTGAGATGGCCTATTCTCTGCAATTGATTCATCAGCTCTGGCATCGAGTATGAACGCAGCGAGAAAAAGTCCAGGTCCACGGATACACGGTGACCCAGATGCAACGCCAGCGCAGAGCCGCCCGCGAGGAAGAAAGAAGCGACGAGTGGCTCGTTCCCTAGTCGCCGGAAAAGGAGCCGAGCGGAAGAATCGAGGGTTTCGAGAAACATCGGATCTCCTCTCGCGGGATACCAAGAAACATGCCCCAGAGGTTGGCGGTCCGGCGCGAGATCGACCGGCTTTCTCTGACCACGCTCGCAATCGCTTCGGGAGTGAACGTTTCCTTCAGCCAGTGAATTGCCGCGTCATCGCCGTATTCGATCAGCCGTTCGATAACGTTGAACGTCCGCTCCGGCAATCGCACTCGGGCAAAGTCGACGTCCCAGAAGTATCGTTCGAGAAATGTTGGGAGGGGAGGTGAAGCTTCGGATTGATTATCCATCGCATTGAATTATACAGCACTCAGGAGGCACCGAGCACTTGGATCCGGCAGGTTGACCGCGATTGAGCCTGTGCTGAAGTTCGCACTTCTCCGCCATCCACCGCTTGCGGCTCAAGGTTATCCCTTCCTTTCACTCGACTGAGTTTTCACACACCCTCGTGAGTGGAGAATGGTCTGCGGAAAGGCATCTCGGCTTTCCGGTACGGGCTAATTTTTCCCCGACGCTATGCCTCGGCAGCCTTAAGCGGAGGCGTAACCTCCAGCATGCAAAGACGCTGTGGCCGGTACGGCGGAGCCATACCGCACTGTGCGGCGGCAAAGCCGCAAGCGGAGCGAGCAATTTCTTCGGCCAACTTTAGATTGGCGCACTGGCTACCCGCAATACCCGCGAACTAGTTTCGCCAAAAACGTGGAGTCGTGTAGAATCACCATTCCTCGAAGGCCATTAACCACACGTCCAGAACCGCCAGGAAACGCGTTAGCGCGATGACGTGTCGACCAATGTCGCCCAGTATCGTGGCGAACTGGAAACGGAGGAAGCAAACCTCAGTCTAATTAAAAGGACAAACTCATGACAGACAAAACACCTCAACCCAAGAGGATTTCCGCTTCGAACACGAAAAAAGAGATGATCGACGCCTACAATGAGCTTCTCAACCAACTACAGCAGAAGCGCGAGGTCGAACTGAAACCGCAAGAACGGCTGGAAGAGAAGGCGGTGAAACAGGTGGTAGCAGCCGCTGATTCCCTCTCGACCGACGGGATTGTCAAAGAGATCGGCAACCTGAAATCGGAGATGGGAAAGATGCTAGCCCAGCTTTCTGACCGGCTCGAGGAAGGAGTGCGCAGATATGACGGGATCAAAAAGGCCGTCGCCGTAAAGGAGGGCGAGCTGCAAGAGATTTACGAGATAGAGAAAGCCGCATCGAGCCTCGCCGCGTTGATTGAAGCTCAGGAGATCAAGCGGCAAGCGTTTGAAAGCGAAATGGCGGCCAAAAAAGAGGAGCTCGGCCGGGAAGTCCAAACCATGCGCGGCGAATGGGAGAAAGAGAAAAAAGTTCGCGAGGCCGAAGCCAGGGAACGTGAGGCTGCCGAGGCGAAAAGGCGCGAGCGTGAGAAGGAAGAGTACCGCTATGCTTTTACTCGCGAGCAGCAGTTAGCGAAGGATCAGTTTGAATACGAGAAGGCGCGACTGGAAAGAGACATTCAGCACACGAAAGAGCGGCTGGAACAGGAACTGGCCGAGAGAGAAAAGGCGATTGCCCAGAGAGAAGAAGAACTGAACCAGCTGCGAACGAAAGCGACGGCCTTCCCCAAGGAAATGGAAGCGGCAATCAACGCGGCCGTGAAAGATGCCACCGCCAGGGTGCAGCTCGATAGCAAGAACAGGGAAGAGCTGTTGAGAAAAGAGTTTGATGGCGAACGCAATGTGATGATAACTCGCATCGAGTCTCGGGAGCAGTTGGTGAAAGAACAGAGCGAGCAGATTGCGAGACTCTCTCAGCAGTTGGAGAAAGCCTACGGTCAGGTCCAAGACATTGCCGTCAGAACCGTCGAGGGCTCTTCACACTCGAAGTCATTGAGCGGGTTAATGACGGAAAGCCGAAAGCAGGCGCTGGAGCAATAGGTGGAAATCAAACTAATCCTGGCAGGTTGCTGAAAAAGTGGTGAACATCAAGTAGGAGCAGTAAAGCGATCCACGCGCATCACACGAAATGACTCGAATTAAGGCGTCCATTTCGTGCTGCTTCGCGTGGTTTCGTGGATCGTGTTTGTTTTTAGCAACCGTCAAATCGCTCTGAGTAAACTGCCTCGGTAGCACGTCTGATAAGTTTCCTCATCTTCCGTGCCAAAAGAATATTTGTAAATCTTTAAGCATACTTGCTTCCTCACTGGCCAGGATTAGCCCCCACATAATAGCACTTACGACAACTTGTCAGGTTAGCATTAACTAGCGGCTGCGAGTGCCGATCTTGCATCAGATGTGAGGTTACCCTGGTTTCCGATCAGCGCCCTGATCATGTATCTTCCCGAATCGAAATGAACAACTGGGATGACATTCGCAAGCGGTTTTCGGTAACCGAGCGCGTTGCTTATCTGAATACCGCGGCGGCAGGGCCTTTGGCCCGCGCGACAATGGAAGCGGGTAGCGAGTATTACCGGCAGATGATGGCCGATGGCGATGTGCACTGGGAAGAATGGTTGGCGAAAAGCGAACGAGTCAGACAGCAAGTTGCAAGATTCATCAATGCGGAGCCAGACGAGATAGGGCTGACAACCAACACGTCTTCCGGCATGAACATCATCGTCGATGCGCTGGAGGG
>JBGPNE010000128.1:0-6909 GCA_041487335.1 Pyrinomonadaceae bacterium | reverse complement strand
GGGAACAACGCCGCCAGGGCTCGATCACCAAAGCGGGCAACAGCTACGCGCGGCGCGCACTGATCGAGGCGGCCTGGGCCTATCGGCATCCGGCGCGGGTCACGCGCATCATCGCCACCCGGCAAACAGGATTACCGAAATCCGCTTGCGATATCGCATGGCGTGCGCAGTTGCGCCTCTCGGCCAAGTACCGGCGCCTGAACGCCCGGCACGTCAATCACAACAAGATCGTGGTGGCGCTCGCGCGCGAGCTCTCGGGCTTTGTCTGGGCCATCGGCCAGAGCGTCAGGCCGCAGTAAGTTGAACGGATCGCAACCGTCCCTCAATAACTGCCCGCCGATATCGACTGGGCAAAGGAGACCGCCGACATCCACCCCTCATGCCAGATAGGCAACGCGGCGCGGCCGCGGAAAGGAGAATCCTTGATGAACGTTATTGGTCCGGCTCGACGCCGGCATCCCAGATCCTAGACCGAGGCAGCTCCGCGACGCACAGCAGTCATGCCGCTAACCAACGCGCGAATATCAGCTTGATCGACCGTCGCTCAAGATGGCCCCGCCGCGTTCCCTATCGGGCAATCGGGTAGTGCAATTCGCTCACCGCGCCGTGGGCAGGACCCACTCGTCTCCGTTGACAAAGAAAGCCATATCAACGTTTGAGTTCAGCGGCTGCCGAAGGCAGTCCGCTGGAACGAAGGGTTAGGTTGCTTGCTCGGAAAGCGCACGAAATGACTTCTCGGTTATCGGATTGAAAACAGCCTTTGCCACTTGGTCGACAGTTTTCAAAAGACGCTCGACGCTCCCGAAACCCTTGGCCTGCGGGACGAAATACTCAAGCTCCTTTTCCTTGTAGTAGACATTGACACGGGCAATCTGCATCTGCTGCTGCCACGACAATGCGATATGCAGCCCAAAGCCATGTTCTTTGCAGGCGCGAAGACAGGCCAGGAGATCATGCCCAAGTTTGCGAAGTTGCTTATCACTCGTGCCTTGTGAGATGAGGAAGGCCTTGAAGTGAAGCTCAAGTGCGTGCAGCAACAGGAATACGGAAGGCAAGAAAGTTTCGGCACTACCACCTTGAAAAAGACGCGACGCCGCAGCGGAATAACTGTTGGCAAGTGCCCAACAGCACTGGGCCTGCTCGTCGGCTGGAAGTGGTGACGGTTTCACTTGCTCTTTTCGCTCCACTCTTTCAGAGATTGGGCTGTTGCTTCTGGCTCCGACTTCCCCTCCTTGATGAGTTCAGCGGTGCGTTCGAGTATGGGCGCAAGCTCTGCCTGTACGGCTTGGGCGCCTTGCGCCATCTGGCGCTTGGTTAGCTCAGCCTTGAGGTTCTGAATGTACTGAGTTTTCTCTTCGTACATGCGCTTCAATGAAGCGCTCTGCTGGCTGGAGAGCGGCTGACTGAGGTACTTGGAAATCCATGCTCCTTCCGTGTTGAGACGTTGAAAGATTGCAGCCTCCGACATGGATGATGGCTCTGGCGCGCCCTTGATCTTTCCGATGACGATCAGAAGAACAACTACAACAACGATGCCGATGAGAACTTCCATGAACGCTCCTTGAGCAACCTAACGTTTTGGTCAGCGGCGCGCTTCAGCGCGTCCGCTGCACCTAAAGTTAGGGCGCATGTTCGCCGGCAGATGGCTTGCCCCGCTGGCGAAACCCACGAACAACCCATGCAACCAGATGGCCAAGGACAAGTGTAGTCAGACAGAAAGCAAGCCAGATCGCTCCAACTTGGGCCAGCAACAGCCTTTGCTTGGAATGCAGCGCCGCGATGACAGCGCCTTGATACTGAAGCAATGCTTCGGTTTTTCGTGAGGCCGCAACTTCAGCCTTGAGGTAGATGACGTGACCATTCGGCATACGTACCCCTTCCTTCGAATCGGACTCGTTCTCGGCTATCTGTGAGCGAGCACTTGGATCCAAGGCATCGTAGAAGGCAATGGAATGAGTCACGGATTGCTCGTTAGGCCACAACGCAGCAACCACAAGAGTGCAAACGATCAGACCGAGGACGGAAACCAGGACCCAGAGTCTGTGCCAACCGTTCATTCGCATGGTTTGGTCTCTCGCGTTCGGGGATCGGTCATTGTGCGCCTTCCGCCTGGTTGGCGAGTGCAAGTGCCTCTTTGACGATGGGTTCCAGCGAGTGCCCAAATGCGGAGAACGGACACACAGCAACGACCCGAGACGAGGGATACCAGCCACTCTGTACGCCGATAACACTGTACTTCCACGCACCCTCGACGTTCTTCAGCATGATGACCGGTCCACCGCTCATTCCGACTACGTCGCTGACGAACTGTTCTGAGCCATCGGCAAGTCTCGCGTAGAACTGGTTTTGGGCCCGTTGCTCGGCAAGTGGGGGGCATCAGTTGGGAGTAGCGGAGCCATGACGATCCTTGCGGAGATCACTGTCTTTCCATCGTACGAGACCGTCTCTGTTGGAATACCAACCAGTGCCCAGTGATCGTGCTCTGCCAGGGGGTCACTCCAGGCATTCTTGGCGATTGCGGTGACACCGCCGGTTTCGAGCTGCTGACGATATAGGCCGCCAAGATGCGTCGTTGCGTAGTCCAATCCAACGTCGGCATCTTCCAAGACAAACCAGTGGTTTGGATCAAAGGCGTACGGGATTGCAGCGTTGTTGAAGCGGTTCCCCGCGGTTTGATCCCCTAGGCGCCAGATATCAAAGATTGAACCGCAGTCCATCGCCTTTTGGATGTCCCTCAGGATGTGCCCTGCAGTAACGTAGAACCACTGGCCTGCTACATCAACGACAAAGCCTGAGAACACATGAATACGCATCTCTCCGCCGTTTGGAGGATGCTGCACGCAGGAAAGCGACACGAAGTGGCGCCCAATGCTTCTTGCAACTCGGTCAGTGAACGTGTTCATCGGGACTTGGTGGACAAGCCATATCTTGGGTCGTGTGGCCTCGTGCGGCCTAACGTATGCGATGACGCGCACGAGCAAGCGCGCGAAGCCGCGCTTGCGAAGTGTCACTGTCGATCGCGTGGTTGGGCATCGATTCCGCAATCACGGGCGTGGGGCGAGCATGACGATCGCCGTTCCTGAGACTGAAACGAGGGAGCCCGCGATGTCCCCACGTAGGATTTCTTAGATCTTGCCTTTTAACGTCATCGCCCAAACCACGAATCCCATGAATTGAATCGGCATCGTGACAATATCGGCTGTTAAGGCTAACGTCGATTTAGCCTTATTCGTGGAGACATGGAGCGGCTCGGAATCGGCCGCGTCATAAAATACAACTGGGCGACGTATTTTTAGCTTCTGCGCCTGTTCTGCCGATAAGGTAATTGGAGGATAGATCACCCCTTTTACTGGAATTGTTTTCTCATACGCGGACTGTCCGAGGACAAAACCCAGCTTGTTAAGTGTAGCAAGTTCATCTGGCCTATAGGTCTTGTTGCTCCCGTAAGCGACGGTAAGCGAACCCCAGACGGTCTTCTCTCTGATGAAAAGCTCCTGGCGATGCGTAACGTAAAGCTCGCGAGGATGATTTGGCAGACTAATTCGGTTGCCATCAAGCTCTGTCGCAATCTGGATCAGCGCTTCTCCGCCTTCGAGCAACATATAGGTATTCTTCATGCCCAAGAACGCGACCGCGACAGGCACGCCAAGCTGCTGTGTCAGTGCGGTGTCCGGTCGTCCAACCGCGAAAATGGTGTCGGTAAATAGCAGCTTTCTATTGGCGTGAGCATCTGATTGGGCCGTTATGCTGAAGCATCCCCCCGAACCCGCAACGACGGCAAAGGCCACGACCAGACCGAGATACTTGACTTTATCCATCATAGGTCCCTCCTGGCGGAACAGGAACACTGCCATGAGCCCCCACGTCGTCGCATTCTACAACTGAGAGCATAAGGACTCAGACGCTTGACAACTTGATCTCGACTCACAGAGACGCCCAACGTCCGAAATCAGCGGCGCGCGCTTGCGCGCGTCCGCTCTGGATTGACAGGTTGGGCATCACTACTTCACCCGCCGCACGCTCACTCTGCACGAATTCCAGCTTGCTTGATGATTCCGGCTAACTTGTCGATATCGGATTTGATCACGGCCGCGAATTCGTCGGTCGTCGTGGCGATGGGTTCCAACCCTTGCTCCGTAAACCGCTTATTAACCTCCGGTGAGTGAACCGCCTTTACGATTTCGTCGTTGAGGCGGGAAAGCACGGCCTTCGGCGTGCCCGCAGGCACCAGAATGCCGAACCACTCACTGATTTCGACCCCAGACAGACCGGCCTCTGACATCGTTGGGATGTCGGGCGCAGCGGACGCGCGCTTGTCGCCGGTGATGGCCAAGGCCTTTAGCTTTCCCGCGCGCACCTGAGGCAACGCAGCGGCCAACGTGACGAAAGCAATCGGCACGTGTCCGGCGATCACGTCCGTAATCACGAGCGCGGCGCCTTTATAGGGGACGTGGACAAGATTGATACCCGCCATCGATTTAAACAGTTCGCCGGCGAGATGATTGGGGTTGCCCGTTCCGGGAGAGCCGTAGGTGATCTTGCCGGGTGTGACCTTCGCAAGCGCGATCAGCTCCTGGACGGAACGCACCTGAAACGCTGGATTGGCGATCAGCACCATCGGGGTCCGCGCGAGCATGCTGACCCCGGTGAAGTCTTTCACCGGGTCGTAAGGAATCTTGGCGACCAGCAGAGGATTTACCGCCACCCCTGTAGTGAACCCCATCAACAAAGTGTAGCCGTCGGCCGGGGCTCTTGCGACCAGATCGAATCCGATGACGCCGTTGGCTCCTGGGCGATTGTCCACCACGATCTGCTGACCGAGCTGCGCTCCGAGCTTGGGTGCGAGCCCGCGCGCGAGAATGTCAGCGGCGCCACCGGGAGGAAATGGGACCACGAGTCGCAGCGGTTTGCTGGGGTAGTCGGCGGCTAAGCTCCCTGCCGGTGAAATCAACGTCGCCACCGACAAGAACAGTCCTAGAGCGAGTGATGGCAATTCTCTTCCTCTGTTCATCTATCCCTCCCTTATTCCGATAAGTGATGCCCAACGTTTTGGTGAACGGCGGGCCAGCACGGTGGCACCGATTGGCACGCCCGCTGTGGCCCGTCCGTTCCACCTAAAGTTAGAGCGCATTTCGATCATGAGATGGTGATGACCGGGAGATGCTTCACCTCACCCAGAAATGAGCGCAATTCGTTGCATTGTGTACTCTGTTCAACAGCCGACAACTGGACATGAAATTCGTTGCGCATCCAAAGATGGGCGAGATGCGCTCTATCTATCGGGACAAATTCAAGCGGTGGCCTGAATAGGTTTAGTTCGATTGTCTGTGGATACGCCTTGCGCAATATTTCACGATAGCCGTTCATTGCGAACTGAAATGCTTCGCCAAGAATAAATTTGAGGTCGACGACTAGAAAATCTTGCGGAACGTCGGCGCCATTTACCTTCAATATTCCGGGCTGCATTTTTGGTTCACTGTCACGAAACAGAGTGAAATGCTCGCCGATATAGCGGTTCGTGCTGCTACCGCGAGCAGTCACAATAATAGTAGGGTCGCCGAACGCGGCAGGGAAGGTGGAACTGGCGTGGAATACCAGAAAGCCTTCGTTTGGATTTGTCATGATTAATGCTCCGTAGAAACGTTATGCGCTCTAACGTTTGAGCTCAGGCCGCGGCCTGTCAGGGCCGTCGCGCCTGCAGCGAATGGTTGGGCCTTTCTTCAAAGATATCGAGTCTCGGCAGGCGTGTTCCAATCGTCATTACGTCCGTCCGCAAAATGGATCGGCGCCTGGGCTAACTCCTCGTCCGTTGCGTCGTTTAAGCATGCGATATTGACCGCGTGAAATTCGCCACCAAGCGCAGGAAGCGGACCTCCTTTTGTGAACGGCCTGACACCGCACCGGCTGCAAAAGAAAAGATGGAGGAAGGGGGCAGGCTTCGACGGGGGCGTATGCTGGTAGTCGGTCAGAGCATCAGCTCCCTGCAACAGACGAAATGCACCTTCCCCCTTTGCGAAAGCCATCCAAAATCGCGCCTTCCTACAAAACGTGCAATTGCAACGGGTTGTACCAGCGGAAAGATCGAGGTCGCACTCGAACTTGACGGCGCCGCAATGGCAACTGCCTTTGTATGTTTTTATCATCTCAAAGTTTCCTAAAGGCCCAACGTTGTGGTGAACGGCGGGCGAGCGCAGATCGTCGATTAGCCACTGCGTTGGTGGCCCGTCCGTTCCACCTAGAGTTAGAAGCCACGCATCTAGAGCGCATAGGTAACCTTTGCGCCTTCAACGGCGAGGACGCCCTTTGCCTGTAACTGCTGCAAGTGCGTGGCGAGCTCCTTGTCGGTGATGTTCTGAAATATCGAGCGGATCGTACTCTCCAGCTTCTTGATGGTCTTGGGCTTCGCAGCTCCGCGCTGCCGGAGGTTCGTCACGATGACATTAAATCGGTCCGTCGCCGCCTTGGGTTCTGCGACTACGCCGGACGACTTTGTCACCGCCTTCGGCGGCCCATTTGGACACTTGAATTGGCCCCTTTGATTGAGGACGACCTGGATCTTCTCTTTGAGCGACATGCTGCCCAATAGGGCATTCACGGTCTTGCAACAGACGACGCAATTGTCGTCGTCGTTGCGACCGCCGTTTGCGCTCGCGACCAGGTGCTCGACACTCGCATCGGCCTTCTTGAGCGGGTTCATGCAGAAGAAGCACAGGCCTCCCTGCGCGAACATCAGACGGTCAAGCGGCTTAGTCGGCATGGCTTCTAACGTTTTGGTGAACGGCGGGCCAGCGCGCTGCTGGAACATGGAAGGTCGCTGATGGCCCGTCCGTTCCACCTAGAGTTAGACGGTGCCACACCCGAAGCAACTCCGCCTTGCGACGGCGGACCTAGCAGACGGCAATACAGTGC
>JBGPNE010000127.1:0-6955 GCA_041487335.1 Pyrinomonadaceae bacterium | reverse complement strand
ATTGCTGAAGGACGCATTGTGCGCGAAATAATTCTCACTCACATGCATCCGGATCACGTCGGCGGCGTCAATGTTCTTAGAACTCACCTCGGTAAAGATGTGACCGTTGCGGCACACCGTCTTACTGCTGAAGCGTTGGGCGATAGTATTCGCGTCGATCGTTTCATCGAAGATGCCGAGGTGATGAAGATCAGCGGTTCGCCTCAAATTGCTTTGCAGGCGCTGCACACGCCGGGACACGCACGAGGTCACCTGTGCTTTTATGAAGAGCGAACCGGCACGTTGATTTCAGGCGACAACCTGGTGGGTCTTGGTTCTGTCTTGATCGACCCGCCTGAGGGAAACATGCGCGCTTATCTTCAATCGCTCGAGCGCATGCAGGCGATCCGGAATCTGTCGGTGATTTTCGGGGGTCATGGTCCGGCAATTGGGAATCCTTACGGCAAGATAGCCGAGTATATTTCGCATCGACTCGAACGCGAGCACAACATACTTGAGGCTGTGCGCGACGGTGTGACAACAACAAAGGAGATTGTTGCCCGCGTTTACATCGATGTCTCCCCTAAAGCGCTGGCGATGGCTGAGCGCGCCGTACTTGCTCATCTCGAAAAGCTTGAAGAAGACGGTCTCGTTTTACGAACGGACAATGGTTGGCATGATGTCGAGGATCGAAAAGGTCTTTCTGGCTTAGAGTCTTTAAGGTCACCGTATTAAGATAGCCGGACGTAAAGCATCGGCGGGGACTGCGGTCTTCGTTTCTCTTACTTTCGGTTTCGCTTTGCGCGTTTGCGTCTTTGCGCGAGATTCTTTCAGGAATAGTGTCGCTTACATAAGGATTAATTCTACATGCACTTACCGAAAACTCTGGGTGAACTGAAAGAGAGTGGCTACAAGAGCGTCTCGGTGAAAGACGAGTTGCGCGCCAATCTCATTGGGAAATTGCGTGCCTGCGAAAGACTGTTTGTCGGAATCGTCGGCTACGACGAAACCGTTATTCCGCAGCTTGTAAATGCAATTCTCGCCAGGCACAACATTATCCTGCTGGGTCTACGCGGCCAAGCGAAGAGTCGCATCATACGACAACTGACGGAACTGCTCGACGAGCGCCTGCCCGTCATCTCGGGCTCTGAAGTCAACGACGACCCGTTCCATCCCATCTCTGCTTACGGGCGGCAGATGCTCGAGCTTCATGGCGATCTAACGCATATAGAATGGATAGATCGCGATTCGCGCTTTGTCGAAAAGTTAGCCACTCCAGATGTGACTATCGCCGACATCATCGGCGACGTCGATCCGATCAAAGCCGCCAAGGGCGGCCATCTTCTGAGCGACGAGCTGACGATTCATTACGGACTGCTGCCGCGGGCGAATCGCGGCATCATTGCCATCAATGAGCTGCCAGATCTGGCAGGCAAGATTCAGGTTGGCCTCTACAACATCATGCAGGAAGGCGACGTACAGATTAAGGGCTATCCAGTTCGCCTGCCCCTGGATGTGATGCTCATCTTCTCGGCCAACCCGGAAGACTACACGGCTCGGGGGAAAATCATCTCGCCGTTAAAGGATCGAATTGGCGCCGAGATCACGACTCACTATCCTGCCGAGTTGCAAACGGCCGTGGAAATAACTCGTCAGGAGGCTTGGGTCAATCGCGATGGATTGAGAGACCGTCTGCACATTCCGGATTTCATCCGCGAAGTGGTTGAGCAGATCGCCTTCGAGGCTCGCGATGACGGCAGGATAGATAAGCATTCCGGGGTCTCGCAACGGATGCCTATCACTGTCATCGAGTCAGTGATATCGAATGCTGAGCGACGCGCGTTACTCACCGGCGAGGAAGAGATTGTGCCGCGCATCTCTGACATTTACGCAGCAATTCCGTCGATGACTGGGAAGATGGAACTCGAGTACGAAGGCGAACAGATTGGGGCAAATCGGATCGCCAAGGATTTGATCAAGCGAGCGGCCGGTGAAATCTTCGAAGGCTATTTTGTGGGGATCGACTTTTCACAAGCAGTGCAATGGTTTGATCAGGGAAATAATTTGCGACTTGCGGACACGGCAGCGGCAGAAGAGTGTGTGGGACTACTCGAGGCTGTTCCAGAGCTGATCGAATCGGCGCTCGTCCCGTTTGATTTCAAAACCCAGGATACGGAGCGGCTGGTTCCTGCTTGTGAGTTTGTGCTGGAAGGTCTTTATGCCGAGAACAAGATCAGCCGCAACGAGGAAGGCGGTTACACTGCCGTCACGAAGGCCAGGAAAGATCGGCGCGGGATGATCTACGACGACCTGACGGAAACGGGAAAATATAGCTGAAGAGATTTAGCCGCAAATAGACGCGGATAAAACGCGAATCAATCAGCGTTCAAACTGATGAACAACGCGAGACTATGCAATTGCCTAGTATCAATCGCGCTACTCTTGGCAGATCAGAAGAAGGAGTGAACACTAGCAGTCCTATTCTTGCTAAGATTGGCGTTTATCCGCGTCATCCGCGGCTAATTAGTTTATGAAGTTTACCCGCTATTCAAAATTCAAAGGCCTCGATGTCTCGTCGATCAATCTGGGCGATCTGATGGAGGGGCTGTCTGATTCGCTGCTCTATTCTGGCTACGATGACGACTATTACTGGACCCGCCAAAGACAGCCGCAGGACACTTCTCTTGATGAACTAAGACGAGCGTTGCTGCAAGCGCTAATGGATCAGGGTCTGCTCGACGAGTATCAGATTCAGGAAATGCTCGAAGAGAACGAAGGTAAGTTTAAGGGTTCAATGCTTGAAGAGATGCTCAATCAATTGATTGAGCGTATGGTTGAGGAAGGTTATCTAACGTTGCGGGAAGAAATGGTTCAGGAACAGGGTCAGTTGCAAAGAATGGGCACTCCGGAAGTCTCAGAACCTTTGCCACGCAACGTCAAATTCGAAGTCACCGAGAAAGGTCTGGACTTCCTTGGTTACAAGACCCTCCGAAATCTGCTTGGGAGTTTGGGTAAGAGTTCCCTCGGCAGACATGACACATCGCATCTTTCAACCGGAGTGGAAGCCGCGGCCGCCAGCAAACCTTACGAGTTCGGTGATACTGTAAATCTCGATGTGAGCACTACTCTGTTAACGGCGATTCAACGCGAGGGGCTCAAACTGCCGCTCAACCTTGAATACAGCGATCTGCACGTCCATCAATGCGACTACCAATCATCGTGCGCCACCGTGGTCATGCTTGACTGTTCCCATTCGATGATTCTTTACGGCGAGGATCGGTTTACGCCGGCAAAGAAAGTGGCACTGGCGCTGGCGCATTTGATTCGCACGCAATATCCGGGCGACTCGCTCAAGATTGTCCTCTTCCATGACGCCGCGGAGGAACTGCCACTGGCAAAGCTTGCCACAACGCAGGTTGGTCCATATCACACAAACACGGCTGAGGGCTTGAGACTGTCGCGCCGTATACTGCAATCGCAGCGCAAAGATATGAAGCAGATCGTGATGGTCACGGACGGCAAACCGACTGCATGTTTTCTTGAAGCTAACACTACCACGCCTTTCTTCGGAAAGAATGCGGGCCAGACGCCGGCACTCCCAGGTCGTCGCCTTTATAAGAACTCAATGGGTGGCGATCCTTTCGTAATGGCCGAAACTTTCAAAGAGGTCCAGGCGTGCCGCAAAGCAGGAATAATGATCAATACGTTCATGCTGGCAAGTGACTATTACCTCGTGGAGTTTGTAAAGCAGATGACCGCTGTGACGAATGGCAAAGCCTACTTCGCGAATCCAAATAATCTTTCGCAGTTTGTTCTAATGGATTTTCTTCGCCGGCGCACCAGCCGCGTTCGTTGAATAAGGTCCGATCTTCTGCTATTAACAAGGTGTACTAATCCCGCCCCATCAACCTAGCGCGAACGCGTCGTCTGCAAGCGTGAGAAGCCAGGCAAATGAAATCTGACAAGCCTAAATCTAAGCACTACCAGCCGCGTCGCGCTTTCATTCCATATCTTGTTTTAGCCGCCGGCCTGCTCTTTACGTTTGCTGTCTCTTACTACCTGTTCCAAATCTCTAACGCCGAGGATCAGGGGCGCTTCCGAGACTCGGTCCAGGAGATTGATGCTGGCATCCAGGGCAGAATTGAAACTTATATTGCGCTGCTCCGCGCCGGAACAGGACTCTTCGCGGCGAGTCACTCGGTGGAACGCAATGAGTTCAAGAGCTTCGTCGACCGGTTGCAGCTACAGAAGCATTACCCGGAAGTGCAGGGAATCGGATTTTTAATGCGCTTGAGTCCCAAAGAGAAGAACGCAACGGTCGAATCAACGCATCGTGAGGGTTTTCAAACCTTCAAAGTCTGGCCCGAATACGAGAGGAGTGAATATCACCCGATCATGTATCTTGAGCCATTCGACCGCCGTAATCAGGCGGCGATTGGTTATGACATGTTCACCGAGCCTGTCCGTCGCGCTGCGATGGAACGGGCACGCGACACTGGAATGCCCGCAGCTTCCGGCGGCGTCACGCTGGTGCAGGAGATTGAGCCTGAAAAGAAACAGGCCGGCTTCGTTATCTATTTACCGGTTTATCGAAACTCAGAGAATATCTCCACGGAGTCAGAGCGCCGCCATGCGCTCTTGGGATTTGTTTACAGTCCCTTTCGCGTGGACGATTTTATGGAGGGGGTGTTCGCGAACAGGAAATATGATGACGTGCAGTTTCAAGTCTACGACGCTACGCAGCATAATCCTGAGTATTTACTTTACGATTCAACTCGCTTTGCCAGTCCTGTTCCAAGTTCCTTCCGGCCGCGCTTGATCACAACCACAACCATCGACGTTGCAGGTCGCAGCTGGATTCTTAATTTTGCCACCCGTCCAAAATTCGATTTAACTTCCGGAAAGAGCTTCGCGCGTTACACGTTGGCCGGCGGCATGCTTATCAGTCTGCTCTTTTTCGGTGTGACGCGCTTGCAGACGCAGGCGCGCGCAGCCGCCGAACGCTCCGCGGCCGGACTACGGGATTCAGGGGCAACTATCAGGAATACCCTTGTGGAGCGCGAGCGCGCGGAAGAGGCTCTTAGAGAGAGTGAAGAGAGGTATCGCGAACTCGTCGAGAATGCAAATGATATCGTTTACAGCCTCGACTTCGAAGGGAAGTTGACCTCAGTGAACAAGGCCGGCGAACTAATCACGGGATATTCGCGAGATGAGTTGCTCAAGATGGGCATGAGCGAGATTCTAACTCCGGAATCCTTTGAAGCCTCTCGGGGCATGCTCGATCGCAAGTTAGGAGGTGAACAGAGAAAGAATTATGAACTCGATTTTCGAGCGAAGTCTGGCCGCATCTTGACGCTCGAGATAAGCAACAGGTTAATTTTCAAGCAGGGAGAGCCTGTCGGCGTTCAGGGCATCGCTCGCGACATCACTTTGCGCAGACGCGCTGAAGAAGCCTTGCGGGAGGCCGATCAGCGAGCACTCTCCGAATATGAGCGGCTACTTGAGAGGATCTCGGGTTTGGCCCAGGCTCTCGGAACGGCGCGTGACCTGTTAACAATCTTTCGCAGTCTTCGAGAGTTCACTGTTGTATCCGTTCCCTGCGATGGATTCTTCGTATCACTTTACGATCCCCTTCGCGATGTTCGAACTGCATGCTATGGCTGGGGTGACGAACAGGAGATTGACATTTCGGAACTTCCTCCGATGCCGGTTACTTCCGCGGGGCCAAACAGTCGTGCCGTAAGGACGGGTCAGGTGATCATAACTGACGACTACATGAATGTGACCCGTGGTCATCCGGCGGTTATCGTTGGCCCTGACAATGGACTGCGGCCCCAGTCTTCCCTTGCAGTACCGATGGCCGTGATGGGTCGAATTATTGGCACGATTGAAGTACAGAGCTACGCGAGAGCGGCTTATGCAGAAGAGCAGGTCACCGCCATGCGCATGGCCGCTAACTTGACTGCCGTAGCCATTGAAAACGTTCGCCTGCTCGAGCGCGAAAGCAGTGCGCGGGCGGCGGCCGAAGAGTCAAACCGGCTGAAAGATGAGTTTCTCGCAACCGTCTCTCATGAGCTGCGCACACCTTTGACCGCGATTCTCGGTTGGTCGCGAATGCTGGAGTCTGGCTCGCTCGACAGTGAGGCGGCGGCCCGAGCTATCGAAACCATCAGACGTAACGCCAAGTCACAGTCACAAATCATTGACGACATTCTCGACGTATCGCGAATCATTACCGGCAATCTCTACCTCGATCTACATCCCCTTGAACTCGCGCCCGTCGTTGAAGCAGCAACGAATGTCGTCCGGCCTACGGCGGAGGCCAAAGGGATCCTCATTACAGTCGCGTTTGAGCACCAGCCAGCCGTTGTGTCCGGCGACTCAAACAGGCTGCAGCAGGTCATCTGGAACCTACTTTCAAATGCCATCAAATTCACGCCCAGCGGCGGGCGTGTGCGAGTGAGCGTTCAGCAGGTAAACTCGCAAGTTGAAATCAAAGTGGCCGACACTGGACCAGGGATCGGCGCTGACTTCTTGCCCTTCGTTTTCGATCGCTTTCGTCAGGCAGACAGCAGTACGACTCGTCACCACGGTGGACTGGGTCTGGGACTGGCAATCGCTCGACATCTGGTTGAGATCCATGGGGGAACTATTCAGGCCGAGAGTCCCGGAGAAGGGAAAGGAACCACCTTGACAGTCCGCTTACCGCTGATTCGCTCATCGGGGAAGCTTCGCGAAGAGTTGAAGCAAGAACGGGAACGCAAAGAAATCATGGAACCGCAGTCGCCTCTAAAAGGCCTGCACGTGTTGCTGGTGGATGATGATCAGGATACTTTGGAACTGTTGAGAGCAGCCCTGACGCTACGCAAAGCAACGGTCACTGCAGTTTCATCCGCTGGTGAGGCTATTGAAGCTATCAAGATTTCGCATCCGGACGTTCTTGTATCCGACATCGCAATGCCAGGCGAGGATGGAT
>JBGPNE010000126.1:0-6959 GCA_041487335.1 Pyrinomonadaceae bacterium | reverse complement strand
CAAATACAAGAGGAGCACGTATGAAAATTTCCAGCATCGCACTCGCCTGCTCATGTGTGCTAGTGAGCCTATTAGTCCTGGCTTGCTCAAGCGGCGGTAGCAAGAATTTCAAACTAGCCTTCGTCACTAACAATGCCTCCGACTTCTGGACGATTGCGCGCAAAGGTGTCGAAAAGGCCGACCGTGAACTTGCTAATGTGGACGTGGAGTTCAAGATTCCAGGGGAGGGGACTGCCGCTGAGCAAAAGCGCATAATTGATGACCTGCTAGCCAAAGGTATCGTCGGCATGGCCATCAGCCCCGTTGATCCCAACAATCAGACGCAGTTGATCAACGAGACCGCCAGGCAAGCGGTTGTCGTAACCCAGGATAGTGATGCGCCGCAAAGCGACCGCGCCTGTTACATCGGCACCGATAATCTCGCCGCTGGCCGCCAGGCAGGGGGGCTAATTAGAGAGGTCCTGCCACAGGGCGGACGTGTCATGTTGTTCGTCGGCAAGATTGATGCCCGCAATGCCCAGGAGCGTTATCAGGGAATCAAGGAGGCGCTCCAGGGTTCAAAAGTCGAAATCGTAGACATCCGAACGGATGACGTAGATCGGGTGCGCGCCAAATCAAATGCTTCGGACACGCTGGTCAAAAACCCGGAGGTCGCCTGCCTGGTCGGTTTGTGGAGTTACAATGGCCCGGCGATCCTCAATGCGGTGAAGGACGCGGGCAAGGTCGGTCAGGTGAAGATCGTATGCTTCGATGAAGAGGACGAAACCCTGGCTGGCGTCAAAGACGGGGCAATCTACGCTACTGTCGTCCAGCAGCCCTATGAATTCGGCTATCAGTCCGTCCAGTTGCTGGCGAAGATTCTTGGCGGTGACCGATCGGTGATCCCACCGACTAAGCAGATCTTCGTTCCCACACTGATCATCAAGAAGGACAACGTTGTAGATTTCACTACTAAGATTAACAGTCTTCGCGGGCGTAGTTGAACAACAGTCCAGAGTCTGGAGTCTAGAGTCGAAAGCCAGGATCCTGATTTCGGACCCAGACTCTAGACTCCGGACCCTGGACTTCAGGCTCTAAACTTACGTATGAGTTCACCAATTCTGGAGATGAAGGGAATCAGCAAACGATTCCCCGGCGTCGTTGCTCTTGATTCAGTTGACCTGGAGGTCGCTTCGGGTGAGATCGTCGCGCTCGCCGGGGAGAATGGCGCCGGAAAATCGACGCTGATGAAAATACTGGGCGGCGTCTATCACCCGGACGCCGGCCATCTTAGAATTGACGGCCGAGAGGTGGTGATCCGTTCGGTTTCACACGCCATTAGCCTGGGCATCAGCTTCGTCCACCAGGAACTGAACGTGCTCGAGAATCTTGATATTGCCGAGAACGTCTTCCTCGGTCGCGAGCCGGTTTGGGCAGGGCCGCTTAGACTTGTTGATCGGCAGAAGATTCACGCGCAGACCGAAATCTACCTTAAACGCCTGGGCCTGGACGTCCCCAGTCAGACGCCATTGCGAAGACTTTCCATTGCGCAGCAGCAGATGGTCGAAATTGCCAAGGCGCTTTCGCTCAACGCGCACATTCTAATTATGGATGAGCCCACCTCAAGCTTGACCTTGACTGAGACCGCACGCCTGCTGGAAGTCGCGAAGGGGTTGAAAGCCCAGGGCGTCAGTATTATTTACATCTCTCACCGTCTCGGCGAAATCGAAGACCTGGCGGATCGCGTCGTGGTTCTGCGCGATGGGCGCAACGCTGGATCACTTGCGCGAGAAGAGATTACTCATGACCGGATAGTCAAGCTGATGGTGGGAAGGGAGCTGGACAAGTTTTACGTGCCTACGGCGACGCAAAAGCACCCGAGCTATGTCGAAGTTCGAGACTTGCGGACTAGAAGGTATCCTCAACGGGCGGTCTCCTTTGACCTCCGCAAGGGAGAGGTTCTCGGTTTCGCGGGACTGGTCGGCGCCGGCAGGTCGGAGGTCGCGCAAACGATTTTCGGTGTGGATGCAGCGTTAGGAGGGAAAGTCTTACTGGATGATGAGCTGGTCAAAATTTTTTCGCCGCATGACGCCATTGCCCACGGCATCTATCTGATCCCGGAAGATCGGCGCCGGACGGGCTTGATTTTAGCGCTGACCATTCGAGGAAATATCACGCTGCCCGCTCTATTGCGGTATGCCTCGGTCGGACTCATAGCACGTGTCGAGGAGCGAAAAGTCGCCACGGAGATGTGCGGCAAATTGAATATTAAGGCTCCTTCAGTTGAAACAAAGGTGGCAAACTTGAGCGGCGGCAACCAGCAAAAAGTAGTGCTGGCGAAGTGGTTGTCCCTAGATCCAAAGGTCTTGATTTTTGATGAACCGACGCGAGGTATAGATGTTGGCGCCAAGGCCGAAATCTATCAACTCATGCGTAATCTGGCTGAAAGCGGCGTCGCTATCATGATGATCAGCAGCGACATGGAAGAGATTCTGGGAGAAAGCGACCGTGTGGCAGTTATGCACGAGGGAGCGATCACCGGCATCCTTGAGCGGGACCAGTGTAGTGAAGAAGCAATTATGCGGCTCGCCGTCGGAAAACAGTGACCAATGACCCGTGAAGCGAAAAGGTAAAACGTGCTCTTGCTCGTCACTCGTCACTCGTCACTGCCACCCAACAGCACCCCAGCGCGGCTGCCGCGCTGGGGACCCCGCGTCACTGAGGTTGAAAGATGAGAAAAGAACTGGGAATTTTCGCCTTGCTCGTTGTGTTGTGCATCGTCGTGGCTATCCTCAATCCGCGCTTTCTGGCGCCGGCCAATCTGCAAAACATGGCCCGCTTGATAGGCATGTACGGCATTTTCAGTATCGGGATCGGGATGGTGATCATCACCGGAGGGATAGACCTCTCGGTTGGTTCCGTGTTTGCGCTGTTGGGCGTGTTACTGTCGATCATGCTTACTGAATGGCATCTGCCAGGGGCCGTAGCGGTAATTGCTGTCATTGCAGTAGGAGCAGGGTTGGGTTTGTTGCATGGCTTCCTGGTGACGAGAGTTCTGATACCGCCATTCATCGTCACTCTCTGTGGGCTCCTTTTCTACCGCGGACTGGCCCGCTTCATCGCGAGTGACGAGACTAAGGGGTTCGGAAGCGCCGCAGGGTTTGAGACGCTGCGTAACCTGGCAACCGGCAGTCTCTTTCACATCCCGATGCCCTTCATTCTTCTGATTATTGTGGGCGCGGTCATGTGGGTCGTCCTTCATCGCTCGGTGTATGGACGATACCTTTTTGCGGTGGGCAGCAATGAAGCGGCGGCACACTATTCCGGTATCAACTCGCGCGCCGTTATCGCCAGTGCCTACGTGTTGTCCGGGCTGTTAGCCGGGATCGCCGGGGTCGTTCTCGCGTTTTACACGAATTCGATCTCCCCTTCCTCGCACGGCAATTTCTATGAACTGTACGGCATCGCGGCGGCGGTATTAGGCGGATGCAGTCTCCGGGGAGGTGAAGGATCAGTCATTGGGATCATTATTGGCGCCACTCTGCTTCAGGTGCTGCAAAATCTCGTCAACTTGTTGGGCATCCCTAGCTCACTCAACTTTGCGGTCATGGGCGCCGTCATTTTGATCGGAGTCATTGCCGATCAGCTATTGCAGCGAAGGTCGGTCACAGCCTAGATTGCGGCTCTCTAATGTCTCGTAGCGCCGGATAGAGCTTGCGGAACATAAGGTATTGGCGATCCATCAGGGCGACCACAGTTGCATTCGGCTCGATATGCGAGGCTACACGAACGAGCCTTTCGCACGCTGCGTCCACGGACGGCCACAGTTTGCTACCTACCCCGGCGAGCAGCGCCGCACCGTATGCCGCGCCTTCTTCAGCCTCCACTATCTCAACTGTACGGCCATACACATCCGCTTGTATCTGTCGCCATAGAGCCGAGCGCGCGCCGCCCCCGCCGAGACGAATCACCTGCACCGGGACGTCCATCTCCTTAAAAATTGTCAGCGTGTCTCGTAAGCTGAACGCCACGCCCTCGAGAATCGCGCGGATGATGTGTGCGCGTGTGTGACTCGCCGTCAATCCGACGAGTGCCGCGCGGGCGTGTGGGTCGAGATGCGGTGTGCGCTCGCCCATCAGATATGGCGCCCATAAAAGGCCATTGGCCCCCGGAGGCGCGTTCGCTGCTTCTTCACTCAATTTATCATAAGGATCGCGGCCATCTGTCTCACCTGGGCCAAAGCGATCGTGGAACCAGCTTAGAGATAGGCCGGCCGCCTGCGTTACGCCCATGACGTGCCAGCGTCCGGGAACCGCGTGACAGAAGGTATGGACACGGCCTTTTGGATCGAGAGAGGGTTGCGCCGTGGCAGCAAAGACGACGCCGGACGTACCGATGGTCGCGCTGACCATGCCAGGTCTCACGATACCCATCCCGACCGCGCCCGCTGCTTGATCGCCCGCGCCTGCCACGACCGGCGTTCCTTCACGGAGTCCCGTTGCAGCGGACCCTGCAGCCGACACCCGCCCGGTCACCTCTGTCGATTCGTAAACGGTGGGCAGCCACCGCTTATCAATCTCTCCGACTGCCAGCATCTCACTGGACCACACTCGTTTGCTCACGTCGAACAATAGTGTGCCAGACGCATCAGCCACATCGGTTGCGAGCTCGCCCGTCAGTCGCAGTCGCACGTAATCCTTGGGCAGGAGAATGCTACGCACGCGCGCCCAAACTGCGGGTTCCATCTCACGCACCCACAGCAGCTTCGGCAGGGAAAAGCCGGTCAGCGCCGGATTCAAAGTTAACTCAATCAGCCGCTCTGCGCCGACCAACTCCGTGATCGCACGACACTGCGCATCCGTGCGCTGGTCGCACCAGATGAGTGCCGGTCTGAGCGGTTCTTCGCTCTCGTCCAGTAAAACGGCGCCATGCATCTGACCGGTGAGACCGATGCAACCTATCTCGTCCGCGGCCACGCCGTCTTGTGTGAGCAAGGCGCGCACGGCTCCGATGCACGCGCGCCACCAGTCGCGCGCATCCTGCTCGGCCCAGCCCGTCTCAGGCGAAGCGAACGGAACATGCTTATCGGTTGCAGACGCGACCACGCGCCCGCGACTATCCACGACGACAGCACGCGTGCCGCCGGTGCCAACATCAATGCCTAATAGCTTCATTCACCGCACACCGAGCAGAATATCGATTGTCATTTGATCGAGAAGTTCGTATTGCAACCCCCGCGCGGCGAGTGCCGCGCGATCATAGTTGTGCGCCAGCAGCGACGCTGCACCCTCTTTCGAGTAGGTCCGCATTGACAGGGCTTTCCCATTCAGCTCCGCCATTTCAGCCAGCAAGGCTTTGATCTCCGGATCAGCGTTCCACTGTGTGGCCTTATCTTTCAGGATCAGATATGTGCGCATGCAACCGCGCGCAAAATCTTTGACGCCTTCATAGTCCTCTGTGCGGTAAGCGTGGGCATCGAAGTGGCGCGGTCCCTCATAGCCCACATCTTCCAGAAACTTCACCAGCCAGAAAGCCGCCTTCGGATTGGCCGAACCGAACCGTAGGTCCTGATCGTAGCGACCCGGTATCTGATCGTTCAGATCAATGTGGAACAGCTTGCCAGCTTCCCAGGCCTGCGCGACTGAGTGCGTCATGTTCAAGCCTGGCATCTGTTCGTGCGCTACCTCTGGATTGACGCCGACTATTTCCGGGTGGTCGAGCGTTGCGATGAAGCCAAGATATGCACCGGTGGTCGGCATGTAGATATCCGCACGCGGTTCATTCGGTTTAGCCTCGAGCGCGAACTTGTAGCCGTACCCTTGAGCCATCGAGTATTCGCACAAGTAGTTGAGCGCCTCGCGCAGCCGCTTAATTGCCTCATCGGGACGACGGCAGGCATCAGTCTCGACGCCTTCACGTCCGCCCCAGAGCACAAAAATCTTTGCTCCGAGTTCCGCCCCGAGGTCCATGGCCCGCATCGTCTTTTGCACAGCGTAAGCGCGCACCTGTGGATCGTTGGCCGTGAACGCACCATCACGAAACACCGCATCGTAGAAAAGATTGACGGTGGCCATCGGCACCTTCAGGCCGTTTGATTCGCAAGCGTTCTTAAACTCTCGCACAATCCGATCACGCTCGCTCGTTGAGGCATCAATCGGGATCAGATCATTGTCATGCAGGTTGACTCCCCAGGCGCCGACTTCGGCCAGCATGCCCGTGGCGTCAACTGGCGGCAGTGGCGGACGCACGGCATCTCCAAAGGGATCACGACCGCGATTGCCGACCGTCCATAGACCAAATGTAAATTTGTGTTCAGGGCGTGGCTGGTATTTGTCGTTTGCCATAACTTTAGCCTCGCTGAATTGATAAGGGCGCGTCCGGGGTTGGTAGACGAACTGCGAAGTTGCCACAGCGCGTTTGCTTCTTCTCTCTAGAGACTTACAGGGAATGGCCGAGATTATGTCAGTTCCGATGTGTAGTCAAATGAGTTTGGGCGCACTCAAGGTCTCATCGGACAGGTCAATCGCCAGTACCATGGGCGCAGCAGTCGTAGTTTCCGAAGAAGCCCTCGACCTGCTCACTGCTGGGGAACTGCAGGCCGTCATCGCTCGCGAGCTGGGACACGAATACTTCGTGTTTCTCAGTGTCTCCGTGTTGAAATTGCCCGGAAGAACATCGACCACCGAGGCACGGCGCGGCTTTTACCCGCAACCAAAAGAATTGTTATGGAAACCTCAGCCAAAGAGCGCCGGAGGCGTGGAAGAGGGTAGCCAGGCGCAAGTGCGCAGCGCGCAGCGCCTGGTAGGGCCAGGCATTTGCAGTCGAGCCCTGAAAGAGCGATAGAAATAAGTCAAACTGATGACCGTAGCATCTTC
Organism: Pyrinomonadaceae bacterium; assembly: GCA_041487335.1. Taxonomy (GTDB): domain Bacteria; phylum Acidobacteriota; class Blastocatellia; order Pyrinomonadales; family Pyrinomonadaceae; genus PSRF01. The sequence continues at coordinate 105 of JBGPNE010000126.1, read as the reverse complement.
GCGCGCTTGCAGCGCGCGGACCACTTAGGAGGTTGCATTCCAGGCGCTGCCCGCTGCGCACTTCCACCCCAGCGGGGCTGCCCCGCTGGGGACCCCGGAGCGCTT
>JBGPNE010000125.1:0-6960 GCA_041487335.1 Pyrinomonadaceae bacterium | reverse complement strand
ACTCTCGAGAACAACTGATTAAGGCGTCGATTTAATCCAGAGTGCCTTCTTTCCCCTGTTGGTGCAAGTAGGTCAATGCCATATCGAATGCCTGAGTCGGCAACTGAGGCTCGACATTTCAATCCAGTTTAAACTCGGAGCGCCAGTCTTTGGTTTCTGCAAACGCGGGCTGATCCTTCTTGGCTAGCACACAAGTCTCCAGCACAAGGATGTCCATCTCGGTTCTCATAAAGCATCGGTAACTATCCTCGGGCGTACACACTATTGGCTCTCCGCGCACATTGAAGCTCGTGTTGACGATCACCGGACAACCAGTCTTTTTGCGAAAGAATTCGATGATCTCCCAATAGAGCGGATTTGTCTCGCGTCTGACGGTCTGAATGCGCGCCGAATAATCAACGTGTGTTACGGCTGGAATCTCCGACCTTTTCACGTTGAGCTTTTCGATTCCCCAAAGCGCTTCCTCTTCAGCCGTTATTTTTCTTCGCCGCGAACTCACGATATCGGCTACGAGCAACATGTAAGGACTATCTGTATCGAGTTCGAACCAGTCGGCAACGTCTTCTCTAAGCACACTGGGGGCGAAGGGCCTGAAGCTCTCACGGTACTTGATTTTCAGGTTCATCACCGACTGCATGGCCGGCGAACGAGCATCGCCTATGATGCTCCTGCCACCCAAGGCGCGTGGACCAAATTCCATTCTTCCCTGATGTAGCCCAATGATTCTTCCCGCCGCAAGAAAGTCAGCAACTACTTCGGGCAGTTCGAGCCGCGTGTACCGCTGATATGGTAGACCTCGGGATTTCAAGAAGATTTCGATCTCCTCCTCACTATTGCGGGGCCCGAGATAAGATCCCTTCATGCCATCGGCATAGGGCGGCAGGCCGTTCTTTCCTGCAGCTCCCGATGGACGCCAGGTGCCGGCCTTCTCTGGGCTTAACCGTGGTTTTCCCAGATAGCGGTGCCAAATCGCGAGAGCAATACCGACTGCTCCTCCCGCGTCACCGGCCGCTGGTTGAATCCAAATATCTTCAAAAGGCACCTCACGCAACACCCGTCCATTGGCAACGCAGTTCAGCGCCACGCCACCCGCCATGCAGAGTCGCTTCATTCCCGTCTCTTTGCGCGCATATTTGGTCATCTTCAACATCACCTCTTCAGTGATCACTTGAATGCTGCGGGCGAGGTCCATCTCTCGCTGAGTGACCTTGGACTCAGGCTTGCGCGGCCGACCGCCAAAGAGTTTGTCAAACTGACCGTTGGTCATTCGCAGTCCTTGCGAATAGCTGAAGTATTCGTGATTCATCTTGATGCTGCCATCCTCGCGAATCTCGACGAGCTTGTCCTTGATACCCGCAACAAACGCCGGCTTGCCATAGGGCGCCAATCCCATGACTTTGTATTCGCCGCTGTTGACTTTGAAACCTGTGTAGTAAGTGAAAGCGCTGTATAGCAAACCCAGACTATCTGGAAAGCGAAGCTCTTTGAGCAGCGTGATTTCATTTCCTTTCCCGACTCCGATTGAACTCGTGGCCCACTCACCCACTCCATCAATCGTCAGGATCGCTGCTTCTTCAAACGGAGACGGATAAAACGCACTGGCTGCGTGACTCTCGTGGTGATCGCCGAAAAGCAATTTCCATTGAAACTTCTTTCCCCGCTTCTTTGCGGCGCGTTCATCGTCTTCGCCACTGGTCTTTGCCAACTCTGTGCGGATCAAGTCAGGCATCCAGAGCTTTTCCTTCATCCAGAGCGGCATGGACTTCAAAAAAGAGCTGAATCCCGCGGGAGCGTAGTCAAGGTAAGTTTCCAGCAGCCGATCAAATTTCAACAGGGGCTTGTCATAGAAGCCCACATAGTCGAGCTGTTCGGCACTCAGCCGCACTTCTTCCAAACAGTAGCGAGTCGCGTTTAGGGGAAAATTATGATCGTGCTTAACTCGAGTAAACCGCTCTTCCTGTGCTGCGGCAACGATTTCGCCGTCGACGACCAGACACGCCGCAGAGTCGTGATAGAAGGCTGAAATGCCAAGAATCGTTACCACTTGCGCCTCCCCGAGCGTCATCAAAAGAGCGTGTAGATAAACGGCGCAATGGCAGAACTCTTCGCGAGCACGAGCAGGGCTCCTACCAGAACAAGCGTAATAACTATCGGCGCCAGCCAATATTTTTTGTTCTCCCTCATAAACTGCCACAGCTCGCTTACAACCTGTACTTTGGACATTGAAGCTCCCTCAAAACATCTTTTCGTAGTGACGCGCATCTCGCTGACGCTCGGAATAAGGTCTCCAGTAGGAGGAGCTCGAGCCCGCGCGCCGGCGCAGGGGATCCCAACCAAACAATCTTTTCAACAGACCGATTGGCGTGACTACGAGAAAAAAGACAATCCCTAAAACGATTCGCGTTGTGACAAGCGAAAGCGCTTCTGCTAACAACATCCAGGCTCTGTTTGGATAAACAAGAACTCGCGGAACAATAATGCCGAGCAGAACGAGGCCGACACCGAGCGGCAGCGTTACATGCGCTACCGTCGTAAACTTCCCGCGATAAATCCACCAGGCACCGAGCAGAGCAAAGATGCCACCGACAATGAGTCCGAATTCTCTTTCTGCTCGACGGGAACGTTTCTTCATAAATGAAAGCGATGCTCCAGGGTTCGACTCCATAAAAAGGGGGACTGATTGCTGCCCTGAGACCTAACGCGCTGGAAATACTATTTTGCGACTACCTATGACATTGCCTCTCTCCTCTGCTGTCGCACCTTCATACCAGTCGATTGTTTGTCGCAAGCCGTCTTCCAAAGGGGTCTTTGCTTGAAAGCCAAATTTCTCCAGGGCGAGTCGAGTATCCAGCTGACGACGGGGCTGTCCATCAGGTTTATTCGCCTGCCATTTAATCTCGCCGGCAAAACCGGTCAAACGCGCGATGGTTTCAACCAGGTCTTTAATCATCACTTCTCTGCCATTACCGAGGTTGACAGGATTGCTTTCATCATAAAGCTTCGTGGCGCACATGATCCCGTCAGCACAATCTTGTACATAGAGAAACTCCCGCGACACATTTCCTGACCCCCAGGCTTCGATGAAAGGGGCGCCGCTGCGGCGACCCTCTACACATTTTCGAATCAATGCTGGAATCACATGCGAGGTCTCGAGCTCGAAGTTGTCGCCCGGGCCATAAAGGTTCGCCGGCAGCAAGAAGATCGCGTTGAAGCCGTACTGCTGGCGATAGGCCTGCGCCTGCACGAGCATCATCTTTTTCGCGAGTCCATAAGGAGCATTTGTTTCTTCCGGATAACCGTTCCAGAGATCGTCTTCCCTAAAAGGCACGGGCGTAAACTTGGGATAGGCGCAGACCGTTCCGATGGCCACAAACTTCTTCACCCCGCGCAATCGCGACTCCTCGATGAGTTGGGCGCCCATCATCAAGTTTTCATAAAAGAAACGGCCGGGATTCTTCTGGTTATACAGAATACCTCCGACAACTGCGGCCAAATGTATGATCAGGTCAGGCTCTGTATCTGAAAGCAGGCGCCTGACGTGCTCCACTTTGACTAGATCGTAGTCACGACTTCTGGGCACAAAGATCTCGAGGTCTTGAAAGGCCCTTAATCGCTCGACGACGAATCGCCCAAGAAAACCAGCGCCGCCGGTCACCACTACCCGCCGGTAGGGGAATTCGGTACTAAGAGTTTCCATTTAGACTCAGATCATTAAGGTCAAGATTCGCAGTCGATGATATCAAATGATCTGACTTTCAGTCAGGGGCAGACGCTCAGCACAACGCTTCAAGGGGTGCTTAACCAACTTCCGGGCAGCAAGGCAGCAAGAGACTTACTTGCTCAAAATCCTGGCTTTGGTTAAGGTAGTCGCCTGGCAAATATTCTGACTTCTTTAGATCGACAATCAATCAACTTGGACCAACCATTTAAACGAAGATGTCCAAACGTGCGCTGATTACCGGAATCACCGGCCAGGACGGCTCCTATCTAACCGAGCTTCTGCTGGAGAAGGGCTATCAAGTGTTTGGCATCGTACGTCGCTCTTCGTCTTTCAACACGGAGCGCATTAACCATCTCTATCAGGACCCACACGAACCGAACACAAGACTGCGTTTGTTTTACGGTGATTTGAACGATTCGAGTTCCTTGAACACCATTCTGCGGCGAACTGAGCCAGAGGAAATATATAATCTTGGCGCGCAATCGCATGTTCGAGTAAGTTTTGACGTGCCCGAATACACAGGTGAGGTAACTGGTCTGGGTACAGTACGCTTGCTTGAGGCGATACGGGACACAGGTATCCGTCCAAAATTCTATCAAGCCTCGTCCTCTGAGCTTTTCGGGAAAGCCCGTGAAACACCACAAACGGAAACCACTCCTTTTCATCCTCGCTCTCCCTACGGTTGCGCTAAGGCTTATGCCTACTACATAACCCTCAACTATCGTGAGTCGTATGGTCTCTTCGCTGCCAACGGCATCTTGTTCAATCACGAGAGTGAAAGAAGGGGTGAAACTTTTGTCTCGAGGAAGATTACGCGTGCGGCAACACGCATCAAGCTTGGTCTGCAAAAAAAGCTGTACCTGGGCAACCTGGAAGCCAGACGCGACTGGGGCTACGCAAAAGATTATGTGGAAGCGATGTGGCTAATGCTCCAGGCCGAAGAGCCGGATGATTTCGTGATCTCCACGGGCGAGACCCACTCGGTCAGAGAGTTTTTGGATGAAGCATTTGGACATCTCAATCTTGACTGGAAGGAGTATGTTGAGATTGATCCGCTCTATTATCGCCCCGCTGAGGTCGATATGTTGCTCGGGGATGCTGCGAAAGCCAAGCGAGTCTTGGGATGGGAGCCTAAGGTTAAGTTTGAGGCTTTGGTTAGATTGATGGTGGATCACGACCTCGGGTTGGCCACGCAAGAGGCCGAAACTCAGAAGATCAGCGGTTCAGAGACGCGCTACAAAGCAAGATGGGCAAACATTTAGAATTTGAGCCTGGATTGAGAATCTCTCGCGAGGCTCTCTCCGCAAAAACGGGCCGATCCAGTTCACCGCGTTTCGGCTGCCCCGCCGGAAGCGGCTTCCGGTTTTTCAACAGTCTCCGAATCTGCGTAATAGTTTGAATAGTAGCCTGTGTAATAGTAGTCCTGTGCTTCAAGCTTCACATTGTTGAGGACCACGCCGAAAATGTGCGCACCCACATCAAGCAACTGCTGCCTTGCTCGCCGAACTACTGCGCGCGAACTGCTCCCGCCGTGAACAACTAACACTACGCCATCTACCATCGTCGATAAAATAGATGCGTCAGTAAACGATATCGCGGGCGGTGAATCAATGACGATGTGAGCGAAGCGTTCGCCGAGTATGCCTAGCAGCCTTCGCATCTCATCTGAGCCGAGAAGTTCGGCCGGATTCGGCGGAACCGGACCGGAAGTCAAAAGCTTCAGATTTGGATGCCCCCCATAATTCTGAATTAGCCCATCGAGATCAGTTTCCCCTGAAAGCCAGTTTGTCAGACCTCTCGAGTTTGGCACTTCAAAGTGGGCATGCAGGCGCGGGCGCCGCAAATCACAATCAATAATCAAAACCGCGACACCGGTTTGCGCAAGCATAAAAGCAGTATTGATCGCCGTCGTAGTTTTACCTTCGGACGGTTGGCTTGAGGTAACCAGAATCGTCTTGGGTGGCTGGCCAGCCGAAGACAGCAACAGCGACGTACGAAGGTGTCTATAAGATTCAGCGATGGGTGAACGCACGTCGCCGATCATGGCCAGTGCGGTTCTTTCCGCCGCGTTCGTCGAAGACGAACCGCCAACCCCAATCAGACGCCCACGATTACCGCGGCTTGCAGGAATCAGGGCCAGTGCCGGCATGTGGAGGTAGCGATCGACATCTTCGATCGATTTCACGGTGTCATCGAGGAAATCAAGTAGAAAGGCAAGCCCGATACCGGCAGCAAGAGATAAAAGGAAAGCAACGAAAATGTTGCGGAAACGCTGCGGCCCAATAGGCGTCTTTGGTAAACGGCTGGGGGTGACAATACTCACCTCGTTTGTCTTGCCACTGGAGGTTACCTGCAGCTCGCGCTGACGCTGAAGCAGGGTGTTTAGATACTGCTTGTTTGTCTCAAGCTCCTGGCTGATAGCGATCATCTCGATCTGATCGCGCGTCTGTTGCGTGGTAGTACTTCGTTGCTGCTCATAAGCTCTTCTGAGACTATTCTCCCTCGCCGCCGCAGCCTCGTAACGGCTTTTCATCGCCGATACCACTTCGGAGGGAGCCTTCGCAAGGTCAGCTTCGAGCGGCTTCAACTGCGCCTCAATCTTCTTTACTTCCGGCCATTCTGGTGTATAGACGACGAGTAGCGCGTCTCGTCTCTCCTTTAAAGACGAGATCCTTTCTCGCAATTTCGCAATGCGATCGGAATTCTGAACGTCAGGAATCGAGTATGGATCTGTCTTTCCGTTAGCTGCCTCATACTGTGCCTGGAGGTTCTTCCTTTCGTTCTCTGCATCCAGCAATTGGCCGCTGAGTGTGGCCAGTCTTTTGGCCTCAAGATTGCCGTTGGGATCGTTGGTCAGAGGCAGATTGTGCGCCTTCGCATAATTAAACTGCTCTTCCTGTTTCTGCTTGGTCCTGGTCTGGAGGGTGATAATCTCCTTTGCCAGAAGATCTTCGGCTCTTGTAGAACCCTTCGTCGCCTGTGTCAAATTGTTGTTGACGAAGATCTCAGCGAGTGTGTTTGCAATCTTCTGGGCCAGCTCGGGATCGGAATGTGTAAACTTGATCTTGACGAGATCGGTTGTCTGGATCGGTTCAATCTCTTCGCCCGCGATAATTGCATCTTCATAAGGCTCGAGTTTGGCGAGTTCCTCCGGGCTCAACAATCGATCCTTTACTTCGCCTTCGCCGACCAGAGATAGTCCTGAAGGAGCGGCTGGAGAGGCAGCGCTTGGTTTTTGT
>JBGPNE010000124.1:0-6961 GCA_041487335.1 Pyrinomonadaceae bacterium | reverse complement strand
GCGAAGAGTTCCGGCAGTCCCAATTTGCGCGCCAGCCACATTCCCAGAACCGCACCAATAAACCCGAGCGCAATCGAGACTAAACAGCCACCACGCGAATACCCGCTGATTGCCTGCCCCAACGAACCGCAGATTCCGGCAACCAGAAGCAATAACAGCAAGTCAAGTAAGGTCATTTGAATCTCCTTATTCTGGACTATCGAGTCAAGAGTCAAGAGTCTAAAGTCTTAAGTCTGCAGCGTAGGATTCGTACTCGGAGCATTAGCGTCAATTCTTTGACCGGCGATTCTAGACTCTCGACTTCGGACTTGATTATCTCCCTATCTCATTCCGGTACACCTCACCACCTTTCATTACAAACCGCACGCGTTCGAGTTCTGTTATGTCGCGCAAGGGGTCCCCGGCAACCGCGATGATGTCAGCATACTTTCCCGCCTCGATTGCGCCTAGATCGTTAGGGCGCTCCAGAAGATCGGCGGCAGCGATCGTCGCCGACTGAATCGCCTGCATCGGCGTCATCCCGTACCGAACCATGTAAGCGAACTCTTTCGCCTGGTTCTCGGTCCAGGCGTAGCCTCCAGCATCAGTGCCGTAGGCAATCTTCACACCTTTTCGTAGGGCTACAGGAAAGGCCTTTGCTTCCAGGTCGCGCATGGTGAGCCAGATGGGCGCGCCTGCCGCAGCTCGTCCTTCAGCAACGTAGACGCCTACGTAGATGGTCGGGCACCAGTATGCCCCCTGCTGGACCATACGATCCATTAACTCTTCGTCCAACCCGTAGCCATGTTCGACCGAATCGACCCCAGCTTTCAGCGACGCGTCGATGCCTTCCCATCCCATTGCATGCGCAGCCACGCGGCGGCCGAGTCGATGTGCTTCGTCAACCATTGCCTTCATCTCTTCGTCAGTGAAGTTGACCCAGGAATGCAGCGCGCCATTCTTCAGATAGTAGCGGCGGTCGGCGTAAAACTTGATCCAATCGGCGCCGTATTTCACCTGCTCGCGCACGGCTTTTCGAATATTGTCCGCACCATCAACAATCTGCACCCCTTCGGGCAGCTTCAATTCCCACGAATAACCGAGCAGCGGATACATGCCGGTGGCCGAGAAGGCGCGCGTCGACACAAACATTCGCGGCCCTGGAATTACGCCCCGATTGATTGCTTGCTTGACATCCACATCCGCATACATGGCACCCTCGGTTTCAAGATCGCGCATGACAGTAAAGCCATTCATCAGTCCCGTGCGGACGGCGACTGTCGCACGAATCGTGCGATAAGGAATCGATTCTTTCAGTAGTTGTTCGTCGTAATCCGCCGCAGTGATGTCGCCTTGCAGCAATATGTGCGTGTGACAATCGGCTAGTCCAGGCAGAACGGTGGCGCGGGAGAGGTCGATCACACGCGCAAAGGCGGGCGCATTCTTTTGGATTTCAGCAAGAGGGCCAACCGCTTTGATACGTTCGCCTTCTAAGAGTATTCCCTGGTTCTCGACAGCACGGCCGCCCCGCACGTCGATAAGGCGGCCTGCCTTAATGAGAACGACTGAGGTCGCGGGCGTTCCCGTTTGAGCGAGAGGAACAATTTGTAGCAGAGAGAAAACAACCAGAGCGAGTCGTATTCTTTTCATATCTTCTCCTTCAGACTATTTCAAAAACTTTCGCGCAAAGACGCAAGGGCGCAAAGAAGAACTGCAAAAATCGCGGCAATAGTTCTCGCGCTTACCGATTTGCCTTTTTGCACTTCTCTTTCGCCCGTTCTATGTCTTTGCGTCTTTGCGCGAAGCTGCTTTTCAAAATCCCTTGCGCTGGATCCATGCCCGAACAACTTCCGCCTGGCCTCGCTTGTTGGCATCAACCTCATAATTCAACTGGCGCATCTCTTCCGTCGAGATCGCGTTTGCGAGGTTTGCCAGTACTTCTCTCAGCACTGGAAGGCGAGAGAGCGAGTCATTTCGCACCAGGTAGACCGCTTGGTAGGGTGGAAAATAATGACGATCATCTTCGAGTTGAACCAAGTCGAACGCTGCAATTCTTCCTTCAGTTGAATTGCCGGCAATCAAATCGACCTTGCCCGAAGCAAGAGCTATGTAAGTCAGCGAAAGATCCATCTCACGCGGCTGATCGGCAAACTTCACACCGTAGCTCCGGGAGAACCCTGTATACCCATCCGCACGTGACATGAAATCCTGGCCAAAGCCCGCGCGCCATCCACGAGCATATGGAAGAGCCTCAGACATTGTCTTGAGCTTAAGCCGTCTCGCGTCTGCGCCGCGCACGAGAATGGCAAAAGTGTTTTCGAAACCGAGCGGCGGGCTGACCTCGACATTGAACTTCTCAGCATACTCGCGCTTGACCTGTTCGTAGACCGCTCGTGAATTGGTCATCGGCGGATGATGAAGGATGGCCGTGTAAGACGTGCCGGTATATTCAGGGTACAGATCGATCCGGCCGGCAACCAGGGCATCGTGAGGGAGATTTCCACCTAGCTCAAACTGGCGTTCCACTGCCACTCCACGCGCTTCGAGCATCTGTGCAACTATTTCTGCGAGCAATGCTGATTCTGTGAAATCCTTCGAGGCAATGACCAGTCGCACGCCACTTGGTGGAGTTTGTGACTGCGACCGCGAACCACGCCACACCTGGTATCCGCCCAGAACCAAGACCAAAGCGATTGCCACAAGTCCGAGTCTTTGCAGAACTGAAGCGCGCCTTTTCTCATCAACTGAGAAGCGTTGTTCGAGTAATCCGAGCGAGAAGTCGGCCGCCAGAGCCATCAAAGCCGCAGGCACAGCGCCCGCGAGCAACAGATTGTTGTCATACTGGCGGAGGCCGCGAAAGATATAGACTCCCAGACCACCAGCGCCAACCGCGGCGGCAATAGTTGTAACACCCACAGAGATCACCATCGCAACTCTGACACCCGTCAGGATCACGGTCATTGCCAGGGGCAGTTCGACCTGCCAGAGGATCTGGCGGTCCGTCATACCCATCGCGACCGCGGCCTCACGGACGTTCTGGTCCACCCCAAGAATTCCGGTCACCGTATTGCGGATTATTGGCAGCAACGCATAAAGCACGAGCGCGACAATCGCGGTGCGTGCGCCGATGCCTCCGATGAATGGAAGCGGAATAAGAAAGCCAAACAACGCGAGGCTCGGAATCGTTTGCAGCACATTTGCAATTCCCAGCACCGGACCGCGCAAAGATTGTTTCCGAGTAAGCAGAATTCCGGCAGGAATGCCTATGAGGACCGCAACCAGAGTGGAGATCAAAACCAGCGCGAGGTGCTGGCGCAGGAGCGTTAACATCTCGCCCCAGTTTTGCTGCAGAAATCTCGCAAAGCTCATTCGTCTCCACCTGCGGAGTCTTTTCGTGTCTCATTAATACGGAGGGTTTCGATGTAGGCACGGGCGTGCTCTTCTTTCGACTGCAGGAAGTTTGCGGGAGTCTCCAGAAGCAAAAGGCGCCCCGCGTGCATTAACCCAATGCGAGATCCAAGCAGCAACGCTTCGCGCACATCATGGGTCACAAAGATGGCAGTCTTACCAAGCCTTTTGGCGAGATCCGCAAACTCGCGTTGTAGACTTGCACGCGTCAGAGGATCGAGGGCGCCGAATGGCTCATCAAGCAGAAGCAAGGGCGGCTCGGCCGCAAGTGCGCGGGCCACACCAACGCGCTGCTTTTGTCCGCCCGATAACTCTCGCGGATGACGCCGGGAAAACGTATCCGGATCGAGCCCAACCAGCGAAAGCAATTCGCGAGCGCGCTTACTGATCCGCAACTCGTCCCAGCCTTCCAGCGCCGGCACAAGACCAACATTGCGTGCGACTGTGAAGTGCGGGAAAAGACCAGCCTCCTGAATCACATAGCCAGTTCTCCGTCGGAGACGAATCGGATTCCACTCTGTCGTTGGCGTCCCTTCGACCAAAACCTTACCAGACGTGGGCAACAGCAGGCGATTGACGAGCTTGAGAGTGGTTGTCTTGCCGCAACCAGATTCGCCCAGCAAAACGAGCGTTTCGCCGCGATTAACAGTCAGATTCAGATTTGAAATGATTGGTGACGAAATCGAAGGGACGGAATAACTCACATCGCAAAACTCCACGAGCGGGTTATTATTTGTTTCGCCCATTAGCCTCTATGCGATGTAGATGGATTCTCAATCCTTGGCAAGCAAAAGATTACTGCTAAAGCGCTCCTGCGAATCTAGCCAGGTGCGCGCACACGTGAAACCGGTCTTCGCCGCCAACTGCGCAATGTCAGAGAGATCATACTTGTAAGAGTTTTCAGTATGAATCTGCTCACCGGCCCTAAACCGAACTTCCATATCAAGTTTGCGAATGCTCACTGACTGTGCACTTCTGCTTTCAATATAGATCTCGACGCGGCCCATTTCTTCGTTATAAAACGCGCGGTGTTTGAAGGCGCGAAGATCAAAGTCGCCACCAAGCTCGCGGTTGATCCTTGCGAGCACATTTAAGTTAAAGGCAGACGTGACGCCAAGTGCGTCGTTATAAGCAGCCTCCAAAACATGGCGATCCTTCTTCAGATCCGCGCCGAGTAGAAGAGCATCGCCCGCGCGGAGCATCTTGCGCAGGGCGCGCAAAAACGCTAATGCCTCTTCCGTGTCGAAGTTGCTGATATTCGACCCGAGAAAGAGTGCCAGCGTCCGGCCTCTCCCGTCCTTGCCCAACTCCGCAAGACCAGCGAAATAGTCGGCGGCATACGCATCGATTCGCAGCCGGGGATACGATTGCAAGAGAATACGCGAGCTGCTTTCAAGCGCCGAGGCTGAGATGTCAACTGGTATGAAGAGCAGCTCATCCTGCTTTCTTAACAGCGCTTCAATGATTAGGCGGGTTTTGGAAGCACTACCACTGCCCATCTCGATCAGAGTCTTGCGACCGTCAATTGACCCGACGATCTCATCGGCAAAACGCTTGAGGATTTCGTTTTCGGCGCGCGTGAGGTAATACTCCGGCACCAGACAGATGGCTTCAAAAAGCTGCGAGCCAAGCTCGTCATAAAAATATTTTGGTAAAAACCGCTTCGGTTGGGCAGAAAGACCACAACGCACATCTTCTGCAAGGCCCGCGAGTGGATCGCGTTGAACCAGGTTATGGATGAAAAGCCTCTCTTCGTGGGCATGGGCAAGTTTTGATTGTACCAATGTCCTCTCCTCGCTTTCACGCCACCCACGAAAAGCAAAGACGTGTCGTACTGGTTCAAGCTGGGTCGCGGTATCATAGCTGATCAAGCCGTATTAGTAACAACGGGGAGCGCCGGCGCAGTAAGGCCTCCGGGTAGGCCTAAGGGGCCAGAAACTCCCCAGACGGACATAGGGACCGGAGACCGGGCCACGAGGCTCTGTGCTACTAAAGCCTGTGCAACTGTCCACTTGACCCCCAAGCCTTTGCTAGGCAAGATCGAGCGCTATGTTTTACCTGAATTTTCCCGCCCCTCAATTCGGGCGAGGTGTTTCTCCTTTCAAGACTTCCCGGGTAGTGCTTGGCTTGCTTTTTCTGCTGGTGGCAAACCGTTCGTTTTCTGCGCAGAGTTACAGTCGCGAACTCGACACATCCGAGAAGGTTTCCATCTCAGTCAAGAGTCGGAACGGGCGGGTGAGTGTGATCGCTTCAGATGAACAACAGAAGAAGGTCACAATCGAGGCCACCTCTTCGGGCGCTGTTGTAGACTCCAGGGATATTCAGGCGGCCGTGAAAGGCGGCGCACTCGAAATTGAGGTGCGTGCGCGCCGGGAACAAGATCGCATTGACCTGATAGTGCGCATTCCTTCGCGGTCCAAGGTCAGGATTGACAGTGAAGCTGGTGCGGTCGACGTGGTCGGCAATGTTGAATTTGCGGAGGTCAGAACGAACACGGGAACGATTCACGCGGACATTCCGCTTGATGCAGTGAAGTTCACCTTTCTGTGGGGCGCAAGCCGTCCGCGTTATCTGAGCGATGTAGAGCTCCCTGAGATCAAAGAGAAAGCCGGCGGCACCTTCGCGATCTCAGGCAAACTCGGAGAGCAGAAAGCAAAAAAAGAAGAACGCGTCGAGCTCAACTTCCTCACCCAACGGGGAGTGGTGCTGCTAAACGTGGATCCCAGCATGGTGCCAAGCGATTTGCGAGAGCGGCCGCTGACCGAAGCAGCGCGCGCTATCGTTCGCAGTGGTGATAGTCAGTTGATTGATGCGATTCGTAAGGTCTCACCGAAGATGTTCGGTGATTTCGCAAAGACCCTGCCGCCGCCCGAAAGGGAGCCAACCCTATTAAGACGCCAGGCGCCGGGTCAGGTTGTGAGCGTGGTCGCACCACAGTTGATGCGACTGAATGCCAGCGTCATGGATCGCAACGGGCGGGCAATTGGTGGGATGAAAGAGTCTGATTTCACCATTTACGAAAACGGTGTGGAACGAAAGATAACAAACGTCGTGGCGGCGCAAGAGCCTTTCAATCTGGTGCTCTTACTGGATGTTTCCGGCAGCGTGGAAGAACGAATTGATTTCATCCGCAAGGCAGCGCGAGATTTTCTCAATACCGCCAGCCGCCAGGATCGCATCGCCATCATCAGCTTTCGTGACGACATTCAGGTGATCTCTCATTTCAGCACAGACCGACGAATGCTCTCCACGAAACTCGACGAGATCGATGCTGGCGGCGCCACGGCGCTTAACGACGCGCTCGCCTATGTCCTGGCAGATACAGTCAAACCACTGCATGGCGAGAGAACAGCGGTGGTGATTCTGTCCGACGGCGACGACAACAAGTCGTTCGTGCCGTTCCCGGCGTTGTTAGAAGCCGCGATCGAATCTGGCGTCTTGATCTATCCTCTTTATGTTCCTTCGGGCCTGATACCCGAGTCGAGCGTGCCCAGACCCGAAATCACGATCGACCCGCTGCGCACGCGTTATCTGACGCTCACGACGCGCGCAGAAGAAGAGGGACGAAAGCTGG
>JBGPNE010000123.1:0-6997 GCA_041487335.1 Pyrinomonadaceae bacterium | reverse complement strand
GCGTATACTACCTGGTTCAGACGCAAAATCATCTCGGCGAGAGCAACGCAAAAAGCTACCACGCATTGGCCCGTCTTTGATCTCACAGTCGTTCTGGGATCGGTAATCATGAAGAAGACAAAGAGCTGGTACATTGGGCCCGTGATCGGCGCTATCTCCGCCTGCCACGGGTCGCCCGTAAGCCAGCTGCGCAGGAAGGCAAAGGCAATGAAAGAGATGACGTAGATGCCACTGATGTGAAAACGACGGGCGCGCCAGATGATTATCGAGCCTAAGACCCAGATGACCAGCATGGGCCAAATATAGTTGCCCCATTGCACGCTTAGACTAGCCACGGTCTCCGCGGCTAGAAATAGAATAACGGAGATACCGAAGTTGGACGGGTTCCAGAGGTGACGCCCTTTCACCCGTAGCACATATTTTGAGCTGATGGAGATCACGCTACACAGCGCGTAGGGCCAGAATGCCGGCGAGCGCAGCAGAATGCCGACACTGATACCGGTGATATAAGCGCTGGCAAGATGAGGCCACTTAGCGAAGAAGATGCGCCCCAGCACTATCTCGGTAACGATGCTGGCTACAATTGCCAGCACGGTTCTTGGATAACTCTCGAGAATGCCGTAGGAGAGATGACCCGCCAGCAGGATACAGGTAATAAAAATAGGAGCGACGTAACGGTTATCTAAACCAATCCGCCGTTTGTGCTCAGTCGCTGCAACTGGCGCGGCAGCAACTGGCGCACTCATCTCCTGGCTCATGCAGACTCCTTTATCTTGTGGATCTGGCCGGCGGCCGGTTTCTCCATCGTTTGAACCTTACCGGAGGGCCAGCGAATCACGGCCTTTTCGATCTGAGGGTTTTTGCCCAAACCAAAATGGAGGCGACGCTGGTTTTGCGCACAGAAACCACTACCCCCTGAAACCTCCTGCGCCTGTTGCTGACCATTCCAAAACAATCTGACCTCAGCGCCGAGGGCGCTGCGATTGCTTGCACTTCCTTCCAGCTCGAACTCGATCCATCTGTTTTCCGGCGCGACGGTGTTCTTATAAATAAGCAGCGGACCACGCTGGTTAGCAACTAAGATGTCCAGTACGCCGCGATTCCATAGATCCGCCAACGCCACCGAACGCCCGTCATTGGTGTCAGTAGCGCCCACTGCCTGCGCCACGTCGACAAACCGCGCGGCGCCGTCGTTGAGCCAGATTCGCTTTTGCTGGTAGCCCGACAGACTGCGACCATACATCGCAGGCCAGTTTTTAGCATCACCAATGATCACGCTGTTACCACCCGCAATTTTTGAGAAGTCGTACCAGTAACTCTTATTTCGATCCAGCGAGACATAGCCGTTAGTGACATAGAGGTCGAGCGTGCCATCGTTGTTGAGATCGCCAAACTGGGCGCCGAAACTCCAACCTCCAAGCTCAACGCCCATGTCGCGCGCAAGGTTTTCATACTGCAATCCATCGCCAGAGGTACCCTCTTTCGGCACCCATAGATTATTCCCCTGAATTAGTACACCCGGTTCTGAAATGTTCGAGACGTAGACTGCGAACTTGCCCTGATTAAGGATGTCGCCGAAGGCAGCGTTCATCCCACTCTTTGGCGCGAATCCTACGCCTGTTTGCTCTCCCACTTCACGAAACTGTTTGCCATTATTGAAATAGAGCTCAGAAACACCGTAATCATTGGCGATGAACAGATCGGGATGGCCGGTCCCGCGCAGATCAACAGCCGCGGCAGCTAACGCCCAACGCCGGCTGTCAATTCCGAGTTGGGCGCTGACCTCCGCAAACGAGCCGTGGCCAAGGTTATGAAAGAGATATTTGCGGCCACCATTCTTCGCATATTCGAAGCTCTCGGGCATCATGCGCGTGGTCTTCAGATGCCACAGATCAACGTCCTCAGCATAGTAACCGCCGACAAACAGATCCAGCAGGCCGTCGTTATCGTAATCGAACCAGATGGCGGTATTGGCATTGAGCCAGGATGGCAGGCCTACCTGCTCCGTGACGCGAGTAAACCCATGGCCGCTGTCGTTGTGAAACAGCTCAGGCCGGCCCCACTTGTACAAGAATAGATCCTCGTAGCCATCATTATCGTAGTCGCCCCAGACCGCACCCATTGAGACGCCCGTGCCTGTCTGGTTAACGTCAGCCAGGCCCATCTCCGGCGCCACATCCTTGAAGGAGCCGTCGGCCATGTTTCGGTAAAGACAGTTCTTGCTTCCTTCACCACTGTTAGTCACGTAGATGTCCGCCCAGCCGTCGCGGTCGAAATCAACAATGGATACGGCTGCTCCCATCGACGCGACTTGCGGCATGATGTGATCTAATTGGTGATCCAATGTCGGAGCCTGATGCACGAAGTTGACTCCGGAAGCCAGAGCGACCTCCTCGAGATAAAAGCCGTAGCGGACCAATGCTACTTTCGCGTCGAGCTTCGCCCTGGCTTCGCGCCGTGCCGCCAGGCGCTTGATTACAATTGGGGTTGCCAGCAGTGCTATGAAGCAGAGGACGAGCAGAATTCTTGCAGTCTTATTACGCATCATCTCTTTACATCGGGCCTCAATGCGTTTTGGAAAACCTCAGGCGTTACATAGCGCGTGTGGTAAGTTTGCCAGTCTTGCGGATAGCGACGATAGACCCATTCGTCTTCGAGTCTGCCTGGCGGCGTAATGTATTCCTGCTTTGCGTGATAGGGCAAAGGGAGCACAGTCTTGGAAAAGGTTGAATTGTAATCGCCGTCTTTAATCCAGCCGTCGCCTACGATCACATAATCGCGCACCCAGCCGGCGGGCGGCGGTGGGAGTGCGGCAAAACGAAACGACAGCTCATCGCCTGAATTCATGATGACGTAGCGATCATCAACACGCGCCAAAAGCTCCCGCACATCGCCAAAGCGCGTGTAGTAGCCAACCAGATCGCGCCAGCGCTGTCTGGTGCCCGCAAGGTGATTATAGTCTGGTAATTCAGGCGACGAATCATCCGCTTCATTGATGACCGAATAACCCCGATAATGCAGGTCTGCCGCATCAGGATTCAAGCGCGTCATCTTCAGCACAGTCTCGGGAAGTCCTTGCGCCCATTCGAGCGCATCCCAGTAAACCTCCAAGTTGGTTCTCAGACGCAAGCGATGAGGTGTACCCGGGCGAAAGAGATTCGTTAAATCGAACAGACATATTTTCTTTCTTCCTGCCGGAAACCCCAGATTGGGTTGAGCCACAATCCAGCCGCCGCCGCCATCCGGAACTTCGAGACTCAAGGCTTTGGCTTTCTCCTGCTGTCCCTGGCTGATGGCAACATTGATTGACGAATCCGTTGGGTGCATCCAGCCCTGCGCGATTAACCAAACCGGGCCGGTCAGCGGCACGTCATTACCGAGATCAACTTCCAGATAGTGATCTCGCGTGACTCCTTGATACCTACCTCGTCCGAACGTATCCAGATATTTTCCGTCGAGGGCGTTCACTATACTCGTGACATCCTGGCCCTGGTCATCGACTGCGCTGGCGATCTGGTGTGGTGCCGCAACGGCGGTGATAGCCAGCTTTGCTGGCGGAATAGCGAAACGCTCATCAACGAAGATCTCAGTTCCCGCCCGATGGTCAACGGTCATCAGCGCCAGATGGTCGTAGTAATACGTCTCCCAGAGTTCGGCGGTAATGCGCAAGTCGTAAAATCCATCGTGCGGAACGAGTTGATCTCGTCCAATCTTGTACCATTCTTCAGTCGCTTCAACCCTCGCCGTGCCCAGCGTGTTGATGCGCAAGCCAATGGCCGAACTCCAGGGGACGGCGTCTTTTACGAACTCCATCTGCTTGCCGTTATAGGCAAAGAGAAATGGACACGAGCCCTTCAGGCGTTGCTCGGCCACAATCTCCTGATCGGCCTTCAGCTCAAACTCGGCACGGACGGAGCCATTGGGCCAAACTATGCGCACGACGTCCGCTCCGGCTTGTTCGCCCAGACCGAAATGAACCAGCGGACTCGTGATCGACTGTTTTTGCACCAGCAGGCCGGCACGGATTTCCATCTCCCCGCCGACGCCGAATGAGTTGATGCGCTGATCGCCGACGGCCTGCTTGGCGCGCGGACGGATTACCTGCCAGTGGTAATTCTTGTCGCCGTGGTTTATTGCTTCGAGCGGTTGGCCCTCATCTGAGAGAGCTAGCAGATCTAATCGCCCGTCGGCGTTCAGATCGGCTGTATCAAAGACTCGCGCCAGCCCCACTGGTTTCTCCAGCAATCTGAAATTGCCTTTTTCGTCACTAAGCCAAACCAGAGTCGCTGGGCTGTCAACTGCCTGCGGAGCGGTTGCTGCCAACACCAGATCAAGTCCGCCATTGTTGTCCACGTCTCCCATGCGGAGACGAGAGCCGCGTCCGGCAAACTTGGGTGCATCGGTCGTCCTTGCAACCTCCGCCGTCTCCCACCCTTGGCCTTCATTCTTATCTGACAGGCGGACAATGATGCCATCGGCTTGTACCGCTAACAGATCGAGTACGCCGTCGTTGTTGGCGTCGGCTATCGCTATTGCTCGCACCGGGGCAAAGTTAGACGGCAGCGACCGCTCGCTGAATTGACCGCTGCGCTCATTACTAAAAACATGAAGCCGGTCAGCATCATCGATCAACGCGGCATCCGGGTCGCCATCGGCGTCAAGATCGGCCCAGGCGAAGCCGCGCAGTCCTAAGACATTCTCGAAGGGATGGATCTCTTTGAACGTGCCATCCCCATTGTTTCTTAAGACCGGCGGGGAACCGTGTTCGCTGCCGAGCACGATATCCAGATCGCCGTCAGCCTCAATATCTGCCGCCCACGCGCCCGCGTAACTTGCTTTTGTGATCGAAGCGGGAAGTTTCGCAAGCGCCGTAACGTCGGTGAAAGCAGCCGGACTATCCTGGCGCATCAACCGCACGCCGCCATTTCCCGTAAGCACCAAATCGGTTTTGAAATCGTAGTTGAAATCAATTGGCAGAATCCCCTCGGGGAGCGGAGCGATGGCGGATGGACCACCAGGAAATGGAAACGTTGCACCTCCGGCCAAACGTACTTCATGGCCGTTGGCGACAGCCACAGCCGGGGCGCCCTGGCTACCGAGAAAGACCGCGCCAATCCAATCCCAGTGACCGTTACTAAAACTGGTCAGCGCTTGCGCTGTAAACGTGAGCGCCATGTCCGGGGCTGCTGGTGCGTGCGCGGGCGACTCAAGTCTTAAAAAGTGCGTAAATTGCGCTGCTTCATCGCCTGGCGCTGGCTTGATTGCCGCAAGACTCTGGCGATATTCCGCAACGCGGACCAGCACATTGCGCAGAAAAGCAATCCGCGTCGCCGCGGCGCGCGGATCTGGGCCTGCGGCAGCAGTTTGTACGCTACTCAGTTGTTGTTGGACTTCGGGCGGCCAGGCTGAGGATCGTGCGGTGATCTGCACGATCGTATTACGCAACGTGTCGGCGTCACCGCGTTTGGCAGCGACGCGAGCCAGCTCAAGCAGGGCCGCCAGATTGCCAGACTGGACTGCAAGAATCTTCTGCATCAGGCGCTGATACTCTGCTTCGCTGTTCTCGTCCCCCTGCCGTTGGACTTCCTCAGCGAGGTGGTAGATGGCTCTCAAGTTTTGGGGATTTAGCTCCGTTGCTTTTCGTAGTGCCGAAATAGCTTCCGCCGACCTTCCCCTGCTGCTCTCCAGGAGACCTATGAGGTAATAGATTTGATCGTTCTCGGGCGAAAGCGATCGCGCGCGTTCGAGCCTGTCAGCCGCGGCAGCAAAATTCCTTTGCCGCAATGCGAGCAATCCCCAGTTGGCCCAACCCGCAGGCTCCTCTGGTACGAGTTGAGTAAGCTGCGCCAGCCTGCTGTCGGCGCGGACGTCGTCACCAACCTGGAGCGCCGCCAGGCCAACGTAGAACGCAGAAACAACGTCCCCGTATGCTTGAGAAGATTTATCGGGCAGCTTGACGCCTGGCCGGCATGCCGTGATTGCCAAGAGAAGCCCGATCGCGGACACAATTGCAGCTTGATGCTTTCGTGGCAGTCTCATTCTCATCTCTGAGCTTTTACGCGATTATCCGGAAGAACTTGCGGGAAGACAATCAATGCCAGCATCCGGTTTTGTCTAGTTTGTTGGAGGAACAAGATAGCACATCAGCTTGCTCTCCCTTCTAAAACTTTCGGCTGATAGCTTCCTCCAACTAAAGTATGATTGCCCAATTCCTCAAAGTCCTAAATAAGGATTTCACATGATCTCATCGTCGCATGCAGCTATAATGCGCGCGCTCTAGTAAGTGACATTCAGGAGGCACAATATGTCGACCGACGAAGTATTGTCTAATCAGCAAAGCATCATTGCAAACCAGCAAACCATCATTGCCAACCAGCGACGGATCGAAGCTAACCAGGCGAAACTGGATGAGACGTTATCGAATCAGGCGACTATTATTTCCAACCAGGAGGCGATCCTCTCAAACCAGGAGAAGCTTGACCGCGTCATCTCGAACCAGGAGCGGATACTCGCCAACCAGGAAGAAATCCTGTCGCGGTTTGGCAAATGACCAGGCTGGCGTAACGCGCGCGCCCGGAGGCCCGGGCCAGGTCCCGGCAAGATATTGATCCATCCAGTTTTGTATGACTGAAGAGCCACTCCCTGCAAAGACACGCCTGCTCCCGCTATTGGTGTTATTGTTTGCTCTATGCATCTGGTCGGTGCTCACTCTGCTGAAGGTATTTCCTGAGGCTGTCTTTCCGTCTCCGCTAGCAGTGGCTAAGGGCTTCGGGGAGGAGGTACGCAGCGGACGACTTCTTGACGATCTCGTCGCCTCGCTTTTTCGTGTGACGACTGGTTTCGCACTCGCTGTAATCTCGGGCGTACCCGCGGGTCTGTGGCTAGGGCGTCACGCGCGCTCCCGCATCGCTTTCCTGCCCGCGATCAACTTCTTTCGCAGCCTCTCGCCACTCGCCTGGATACCGTTTGCTATTCTCTGGTTTGGTATTGGCGATCT
>JBGPNE010000122.1:0-7000 GCA_041487335.1 Pyrinomonadaceae bacterium | reverse complement strand
TTGCTTCTGCCTTGCTCGAGCGCAATCGTGGGCAGATCGTTGGTGAGAAGAGCTTCGGTGCTGGTGCAGAGCAGCAGCTATTCACTTTAAGAGGCGGCGATGGATTGTTGCTCACCACCGTTAAATGGGCGTCCGCTGGCGGTAAACCTTTCTTGGGAGAAGATCGAGCTCATTCAGGCGTCACCCCTTCTGTCGAAGTGAAACGACCTGAGCTCGCGGAGGCTGTAGACCCAGATGACCTCACTGGTAACGATGATGATGCAGTCGCCAAGCCGAATCAACCAAACGATAAACGAGATGTTGCGCCTGAAACAAATGCGCCGAAGCCTGCGACGGAGGATCTGCAGATGAAGAAAGCTCTCGAGCTCTTGCGCGAGAGCAAACCTGCGCAATTGCAACGCGCAGCATAATTCAGAGCTGAACCTAAAGGGGACGCGGCCAGGGAAAATCCTTCTCAGGCCGCTCTTTTTACTTTCAACTAGTAGGGTCTTCCATTTCCCGCGATGCTGCTTATAAGGATGAAAATGTGCCGCGTTTAGTGCTGATTTCGAATACTGAAGCACCCATATCGGGTAATCGTAGGGAGTTCCTAATCGATCCGTTGTTAATTTTCGATTGTGAATTCCTTACATTCGCGTGTCGCGAGGTCAGATTTCGAAGAATTGTTTATAATTGTTTATAAGGCGGGTCTAGTCAACTGCCAAGTGAATAGAGGAGGAACACAGATTGCTTAAAATGGGCTAGGAAGTCGTTAAGGACTTTTCACCTAACTTTCGACCTAAGGAGAAACTGAGCCATGATTATGACCAACAAATTGCTTCCAGTGGCATTGATAGCCGCTCTTATTGGCGGTTCTGTCGGTGCTTTTATTATGCATTCGAGGAATCAGTCGACATCGGGGGCGGAGACAACTGCGCAGGACACTTCAAAGAACACTACTGATGCACGGAACACTACTGATGCACAGTATGCACAGTACCAGCCAGGCAAGGAGCAATTTGTTCCGGCGGAGTTCAATACTCCGGCTGAGCAGACTGCGTACAAGGCCGGATTCACAGATGGATTCAATGCGGCAACGCAGAATGCAGGTAACCGCATCTCGACTAGTGGCGGGGTGACTCCGTCACGAGTAAACCGAAGTTCCGCTGCCACACGACGCGTCTATTATGATTATCGGCAGCCGCGGGGCCGGAGCTTCTGGCAGAAGCACCGCGACAAACTTACCGTCGCTATGGGTACGGGCGGAGGAGCGCTTATCGGCGGTTTGATAGGCGGCAAGAAGGGCGCGGCAATCGGTGCCCTGTCAGGCGCAGGTGGTTCCGCGCTGTACACTTACAAACTTCGCAAGCGAAGCCGTCGCTACTAATCTGATGCGTCGGTGAATAAGTTGTAAGCATGGAGAGAGCGACACTTGTGATCCTTCCTGGAGTTTTAATCGCTCTTGCAGCTATTTCGTGGGCAGTTCCGCTGGTCGGGGCTGCTCATTTTACTAAGAAACCTGCTGCGATGGCGGGGATCAAACCTCTCGAGATCTCAACTAACTCACAACTTGCCAATTCTAATATCACGGTACCGATGCCTGTGAGATTCCGCGAGGCAAGAGATAGCGGACTCCTTGTCAGAGCGTGGGTCAATGGCAGCGGGCCCTACACATTTGCCGTCGACACTGGAGCGGGAATCACGGTTATCACGGATAACCTTGTTCAGCAGGCGAGACTTCAGGTCAACGCCAGGCGTCATATGCCGACTACCGGACTCTCGGGAGCGACAGCAGTTCTCGATCGGGAAGCGGTCATCGATCGGATCGCTCTCGGAGAGGCGGACAATTTGCTGCCATCGAAAAGCGTCGCAATCATTGCGGCCAACCTTCCTTCTGATATCGACGGAATTCTCGACCCCACTGAAGCCTACACACCCCTGGGTTATTCCATCGATATGCCCAATAGGGAGATCCAATCTTTCGATCCTAACGCCGGCGGCTTGAACAACCGAAACCAGCCGCCTGGCGGAACTGTCGTTCGCTGGATCCATGACGGACAGAGTCGCCGCCCCTTCGTCAGGTTGGGTGACGGCCGTCTCGCCTTGGTTGATACCGGTTCAGGTTTTGGACTCGCGGTCAGTGACACAGGCCTCCTTATTGGAAATACGAGACGCGGAGAAGGCGTGCGCGACATAAGCGGAGGGACAATTCAATCCAGACGAGTGGCGCCGACATCCGTGAGCATTGGCTCATTGGTTTTGCGCGCTGTGCCTACCGACGTTCTGACTGGAGTGGAAAAAGGTGCACCTGTGATCCTCGGACGTGACGCCCTTTATCCATTTAGGATCACTTTTGACCCGGTTAGACGGTTGATTGAGATTGCACCTCCGGCGGAGAATGACCGGTAAATCACGTGAACTTGTTCGACATCAGCTATAGGTGTTCATGCAAGCTCGATTCAGATTCCAATTAGTTATTGCCTTCCTAACTCTGGCTCTGGTAACTGCAGCCGGTACAAGTGCTCAAAAGAGTTCTGATCCAAACCAAGAGCGGTCATCGACAATCAGTACAGGTGCTTCCTCGCAGAAGAAGAATTCGCCACAAACGACCAAGCCGGAAACGCCTGAAGCGGATGTGATTCGCGTTGATACCGACCTTGTGAACACACTCTTCACCGCAGTTGATAAAGATCGCCATTTCATCACGAGCTTGCGATCTGAGGACGTTCACCTTTTCGAGGATGGTGTACAGCAGGATATCAGTCTCTTCGAGCGTGAAGTCGATCGACAACTCTCAATCGCAATTCTAATCGATACAAGCGAATCGCAGAAGGTCGTGGTAAGTGACGAAAAAGGAGCGGCCCGGACGTTTGTTGATTCAGTGATCCGGCCCACGAAAGATCGCGCCGCGATACTTTCATTTACAGGTACAACCAGGGTCGAGCAGGGTCTGACCGACGAACCAGCAAAACTACGGGAGGCAATCGCGCGCGTCAAGGTTGAGCTCTCACCCGAGAATGAAAGGCGACTTCAGGCTGACGAACCTCCGCTCCCAGTGGATCAGGATCCCACCGGTTATACAGGCGTCTGGGACGCAATCTGGGTCACAGTTGAGAAGATCTTAGCAAACACTCCGGAACAGACTCGGCGGGCGATCATATTGCTTTCGGACGGCGACGATACGAGCAGCAAAATCAAAAGACAGGAAGCGATCGACTTCGCAGTGAAGTCTGATGTAGTGGTTTATTCCATCGGAATTCGCGACCGCGACTTTCCTGAAGGCAAACTGGATCGAGGGTCGCTAAGGAAAGTATCGGAGCGCACTGGTGGCCGGGCTTTTTTCCCAACCGACAATCCCGGGCTTCAGGTAGCTTTCTCGCAAATTGAGCAGGAACTGCGCTCGCAATATGCCATTGCGTACTCACCAAAGAACAAAGCCCACAACGGCTCTTATCACCAGCTTAAGATCGAGCTAGTGAATCCTGAATTGCGGAAGCGAAAACTTCAGTTACTCTATCGGCAGGGTTATTACGCGAAAAAGCAGTAGTGGTTGGCGAGTTAAGCCATTGAGTCCAAGAACCGCTCACAGCGGGATGTTGCCGTGTTTTTTGCGGGGATTTGCGTCTCGCTTGTTTTCCAGAAGCGAGAGCGCGCGGATTAACTTTGACCGTGTGAATGCCGGCTCAATGACTTCGTCCACGAAGCCTCTTTCGGCGGCCACATAAGGATTGGCAAACTTCTCTTCTAGCTCAAGAATACGCGCTCGTCGCGCCCCCTCCTGGTCCTTTGCTTCGTTTATCTCACGACGATAGAGCACGCCGACTGCGCCTTCGGGTCCCATTACAGCTATCTCCGCTGTGGGCCAGGCAAAGTTGACGTCCGTGCGAATGTGCTTTGAGGCCATAACGCAATATGCTCCGCCGTAAGCCTTCCGCGTGATAACGGTTATCTTCGGCACCGTTGCTTCCGCGAATGCATAGAGCAACTTTGCACCATGACGAATGATACCACCGTGCTCCTGCGAAACTCCCGGCAGAAATCCAGGCACGTCCTCGAAAGTAACTAGCGGAATGTTGAAGCAATCGCAGAAGCGTACGAAGCGTGCGCCCTTCACCGAGGCGTCGATGTCGAGAACACCGGCAAGATAAGCTGGTTGATTTGCAACGATGCCGACCGAACGACCATCTAGTCGAGCAAATCCTACGCAAATGTTTGGGGCATAATGTTGCTGGACTTCGAAAAAGTAGCCGTCATCAACGACCAGATTTATTACCTCGCGAATGTCGTATGGCTGGTTTGAGGCTTCCGGCACAATCGAATTGAGTTTCGACTCGGTTCTCTCAGCAGAATCGGTAGGCTTAACTCGCGGCGCATCGTCCAAATTGTTCGAAGGCACAAACGAAAGCAGCTCGCGCACCATCCTGAGCGCATGCTTATCTGAATCTGCAGCGAAATGCGCGACTCCGGACACACGATTGTGAGTGACGGCGCCACCCAGTTCCTCTTTTGTGACGTCTTCGTGAGTTACAGTCTTGATTACGTCCGGACCAGTTATGAACATGTATGACGTATCTTTGACCATTATGTTGAAGTCTGTAATGGCCGGACTGTAGACCGCGCCACCTGCGCATGGGCCCATGGTGCAACTGATCTGGGGCACCACTCCGCTGGCCAAGGTGTTGCGCAAAAAGATATCTGCGTAGCCGCCGAGACTCAACACGCCTTCCTGGATTCGTGCGCCGCCAGAGTCGTTCAAACCGACGATCGGCGCCCCAACTTTCATGGCGAGGTCCATTACTTTGCAGATTTTTTCCGCATGAGTTTCCGAGAGTGAGCCACCAAAAACAGTAAAATCTTGAGCGAAGACAAACACCTGACGACCATCGATCAGACCGTGGCCAGTCACAACGCCGTCACCCGGGTATAGTTGCTTGTCCAGGCCGAAGTCGCGCGAGCGATGCACGACAAGCTTGTCAAACTCCTCGAAGGTATCCTCATCGACAAGAAACTCAACCCTTTCACGCGCCGTCATCTTTCCGGCGGCGTGCTGCTTTTCGATACGCTCGACACCACCCCCTTGCTCGGCCTGGAGCGTGCGCTCTTTAAGTATCTCAAGCTTCGATTTCGATTTCTTCTGCCGCTGTTTTGAGGTCATGGGCTTTTAGGTTTGTGCTTCAATCATGGAAGGGAAAGGCACGTGTATCGATCATTCCAGCCAGTTCGTCCAGCGCCTGTCTGACGTTTCTTTGTGTTTGAGCAGGATAGCCGTAGAGCATGGCGTTCCGCTCAAAATCTTCGAGGTCAACTACTCGGTATGAAAAGTTTGGCTCAACCAGAATATCTACGTCCAGATCCACATAGCTGAGAGTCTGGCCGTCAAACGTAGGGGGGACGTTAACATTGCAGTAGTAGCTTCGCAACTCGCCACTCGGCTGGGTAAAGCGAAAAATGTTGTACCAGCGGTCTAACCAATAGTATTCAAGGCTTATCGTCCCGGCGCAGATTGTTCCGAGAAGATCGTGGTGAATCTCTTCATCGAACCTGGCGTCAAGAACGAGGAGAGAGCCCTCTTGCCGTAGAAGCTGCGCGGGCCAAGTTCGATGCTGTACGCCATCGTATTTGAAAGCGCGAACAACAATCGTGTCTTTAGCCGCTTGCAATGCCTCTTACTTCCGCCCGCTCTTATGCCAGTCGGCCAGGAATTGAGCCTGACCTTTATCGGTTAGCGGATGATTGAACAATTGATCGATCACTTTGAAGGGCATCGTCGCTATGTTGGCCCCGATTCGCGCTGCTTCGATGACGTGTATCGGATGACGAATGCTTGCTGCCAGCACTTCGGTTTTCCATTCGTAGTTCTTGTAGATCTCCACGATGTCGCGTAACAGCAGTAATCCGTTCTCCCCGATGTCATCCAGCCGCCCCAGGAAAGGACTTATAAAAGAAGCCCCAGCCTTCGCTGCCACAATAGCCTGAGCTGCTGAGAAGCAGAGTGTCACGTTGACCTTGATACCTTCATTAGACAACTGACGCGTAGCTTTCAATCCCTCGCGAGTCAGCGGACATTTAATGACGACGTTGGGAGCGATTTTCGAGTAGTCACGTCCTTCGCGGAGCATGCCTTCCGTGTCCGTACTGGTGACTTCTGCAGAGACGGGCCCCTGTACTATCTCGCAAATCGCCGCTATGTGCTGCCTGAAATCAACGTTACCTTCCTTTGCGATCAGGGACGGATTTGTTGTCACACCATCGGCAAGACCGAAGGATGCTCCCTCACGGATTTCACTGAGGCTAGCTGTGTCAAGAAAGAATTTCATAAGAACCTCCGACTCCTGATGCGCTCAACTGACCGTTCGTTTGCCGTAACCTTAGCTGGCTTGCTTCGGATCAGCGACCTGGTTACGAAGCACGCCAAGTCCTTCCACTTCTACTTCAACTACATCGCCGTGCGTCATCCGGGAGACGCCGGCAGGAGTTCCGGTAGCAATCAAATCGCCGGGATACAACGTCATGATTTCAGCGATGTGCCTTATTAAGAAGGGAACTGAAAAGGCCATGTCAGAGGTGCAACCCTGTTGTTTTTATCAATCAGGGAACAGTTTCGGAAAACACTTCAGACGCTGGGCTCACATTCCCTGCTTGATCAACCGCAGTTAGATAATAGTAGTACCTCTTTCCAGCTTCGACGTTCTCATCCTGAAAGGTTGTCCTGGTCAACAGCGTGCTGTTCAGCTTGGTCCACTTTTCCTTTGGCAGATCCGGATCGCTCGAGCGATAGATATTGTATCCTGCGACATCCGGCTCCGGATTTGTCGCAAAAAAGATTGACATCCGACGCAGTACTGCAGCGGCGGTTGGATTTTTAGGCGCGGAGGGCGGAAAGATGTCACGCGGCGAAGCCGAAAGCGCATTGGAATTCAAGCTCTCAACCTGAGCGCCCTCTGTGCCAAGGGAAACAGAACGAACGATATAGCGATAGTTTTGGCCAAACTGAAACTTCTTGTCGCCATACTGCGTGCCT
>JBGPNE010000121.1:0-7057 GCA_041487335.1 Pyrinomonadaceae bacterium | reverse complement strand
GAATGCGCTCACCGAAAAGATAGAACGCAGCGTCCGCCGTGGACTTCCTTCAGCCAGAATCTTGCCGTCGACGCTGGGCGAAAAGCCCACTCTGAGAGGTGCCCTCAGCCTTGTTCTTGCAAGCAAGTTTGCCGCGGCATTCGCCGCTTAACCCTGGCTGTCGTTTTTAACGTATTTTCCCGCGATTCGGTGTCGGCTGAGAGCACGCAGCCAAGCCGTTAGCTTTGGGTTCCTAAATTGTTTCGCAAGATCATAAAACTGTTAGCAATATCATAAAACTGTTGACAGGCTCTTCAGACTGTACTAAATACTTCGTTCGTTCAGGCAACAAACTCCTGAAGCGCTTCCCAGACGGCGTCCGCTTGCTTCAACCGAGGGTTTTTCAACCGCACAATGCAATCAATCCGTGCCAAGAGCGTCCGCCTTGCGCCCCTGGCCCCTTAATTGGAGCGAGACTCGAGAGTCAACTCTCCTGGCTGAGGAACCAGGCCTTCATGCTCTTGGTCTTTTGGACGCACACGAGGACGACACCCGGAGAAAGCCACGAGTCGTGTCTCAGAAGAATATCAAAGATCTGATCTCGCAGCGCCTTCTCGAGTCCAGGTCACTCGGGAATCGTGTCACAACCCCGGCCGTGGCCCTCTCAGGCGCGCTAAAGAATTCCAAAGTTGAACGGCCGTTCGATGAGGATGGGGTTTTGAATTGCTTATCACTCAATACAAGCCGTCATTGGTCGCCGCATTTAGAGCGACTAGTGTGGTTGTCTGTCTAATTATTGGCGGTTTTGCGACGTTTGCTTCTACTAAGGCTGATGGCCCATCAGTCATTAAGGTCGAACCGCCTTCCTGGTGGGCCAGACACACGACTAATCCGGTGCGGCTTTTGGTGCATGGCAAAAATCTTCTCGGCGCGCGCGTTCGGTCATTGGATTCGGCCACGCAAACCTCCAACGTATTCGTTAACCACAATGGCACATATCTCTTTATTGACGTCAGGATTAGTCAAACCGCGCGGCCAGGCTCATATCCGTTGCTGGTGGTGACCGCCCAGGGAAGAGCAACGATTCGTTTCACCATTAACGCGCCACTTGACCCCAAAAACAATTTTCAGGGTATCACTAACGATGATGTAACTTATCTGCTTATGCCTGACCGTTTCGCCGATGGTGATCCTGCAAACGACGCGCCTCGAGATGCACCCCGAGAAGCAAACGATCGAAGGAATCCGCGGGCATTTCACGGCGGTGATCTGCGCGGCATTATCAATCACCTTTCGTACTTCAAAGACCTCGGCGTGACTGCACTCTGGCTTACACCCTGGTACGACAATTGGAACGGAGTAAACATCTGCGAGAAGCCCTGGTGTCCAAACACCTACTATCATGGCTATCACGCCATAGACTATTACGCAGTTGAAGATCGCTTTGGCAACCTGGCGACCCTGCGCGAGTTGATAGAGAAGGCCCACGCGCTGGGATTGAAAGTGATTCAAGATCAAGTAGCGAATCATGTCGGCGCCCGCCATCAGTGGCTCAAAGACCCACCCCTGGACGATTGGTTTCACGGAACCGAAAGCAAGCATTCGCTGAACAGGTTCAAAAATAGTGTTTTGCTCTCGCCTCACGCGAATCAGGATGAGTTGCGGAACACGCTCGACGGCTGGTTCAGCGACGATCTGCCGGATATGGACCAGGAAGAACCTGAGGTGGCCCGCTACGAAATACAGAATTCGCTCTGGTGGGTGGGGATTACGGGCGTTGATGGGATTCGCCAGGACACGATTCAGTATACGCCACGTAGCTTTATTCGCGATCTGGCGAACGCCCTACATCGTCAATATCCAAAGATCTGGATGGTCGGCGAAGTATTCGAACGCGATGCTGCGCAAACCGCTTTCTTCATCGGTGGACATACGGGATGGGACGGCATCGACACCAAACTCGATTCCGACTTCGACTTCTCTTTGTGGAACATCTCACTTCAGGTGTTTACAAACAAACTCCCAGTGCGCGCCCTTCGCGACCAGTTGAAGTATGATGCCCTGTATCCCGATCCTTCGAAGCTAACGACGCTGGTCAACAATCACGACGCACGGCGCTTTATCTCGCTCGAAGGAGGAACGCTCGAAGACGCAATGATGCACATGGCGTTTACGCTGAGCGTTCGAGGAACCCCTCAGCTTTATTATGGTGAAGAGATCGCCATGGAAGGCAAAGAAGATCCCGACAACCGGCGTGATTTTCCGGGCGGGTTTCCTGGTGATGCCGGAAGTGTTTTTAAGCCGCAGGATCGCACGCCAACGGAGCAGCGGATGTATGACTGGACCCGCGCGTGGATCCACTTGCGAAAGGAACATTCAGCCGTCAGGCATGGACGTTTGATCGATCTCTACTATGATGACAACTCTTATGCTTTCGCGCGTCAGGACCATAGCGAAACTGTAATTATTGCGATCAACCGCACGCCGACCGAAGCGCGACTAATTATTCCGGCAGGCTCAATCGGCCTGCAGGACGGTTCAGAATTGCTGCCGGTCCTGGGCGCTCGGCAGAGGAGCATGGTCGAGAAAGGCGAGGCCGTTTTGAGTGTCCCGGCGAAGACAATAGCAGCCTTCAAAGCCGCATGAGCGATTAGGAGAATCATAGATGGGCTCCTCCAGAGCAAGTGGCATCCTGCTGCACCCGACGTCATTGCCGGGTCCTTTTGGCGTCGGCGATCTAGGTCCCGAAGCGTATGCTTTTGCCAATTTCCTCGTGGCGAGTGGCCAAAGTTTGTGGCAGGTCTTGCCCCTGGGACCAACGGGCTATGGTGATTCACCCTATGCCTGCTACTCGGCCTTTGCCGGTAATACCCTGCTCATCAGTCCGGAGCAGCTTCTTAATGAGGGTCTATTTGCAAAAGAGGATCTCGCCAGCATTCCTGCCTCATCCCCAGACCGTGTTGATTTTAAGTCTGTTCACAAATCCAAAAATGCCGTGCTGAGCAAATCGTTTCAATGGTTCAAACAAACTAATGACGCGGAGCTTCGTGGCGCATTCCAGGGTTTCTGCCAGCGTCATGCGTCGTGGCTCGACGACTACGCGCTGTTCCGGGCCCTCAAAGATGTACATGGGGGAGTAGCCTGGAATGAGTGGGAGGCATCGCTAGTCCGCCGGGAACCTGCAGCATTAGCCCAGGCGAATGAGCGACTGCAGGAGCAGATTGAAGCACAGAGGTTTTACCAATTTCTTTTCTTCAAACAATGGTTTGCTTTGAAAGATTACTGCAATGCTCGCGGCATCAAGCTGATTGGCGATATTCCGATCTTTGTTGCCCACGACTCGGCGGATGTCTGGACCAATCCGGATCAGTTCAAGCTGGATGAGAATGGTGTGCCTCGGGTCGTGGCCGGTGTGCCGCCTGACTACTTCAGCACCACAGGACAGCTTTGGGGCAATCCGCTTTACAACTGGGACAGGATGCTTGCTGACGACTTCCGCTGGTGGATTCAACGGGTTCGGGCCACGCTTCAGACCGTGGACATCGTGCGTATCGATCACTTTCGTGGCTTTGCCGCGTGTTGGGAAATACCCGGTGGTGATAAAACCGCCGAGCGTGGCCGCTGGGTTGAGGCGCCGGGCAGAGAACTATTTACCGCAATTCGAAAAGCCCTGGGTGAGTTGCCAATCATCGCCGAAGATCTGGGCGTGATCACGCCCGATGTTGAGGCTCTGCGGGACGATTTCGGATTCCCTGGAATGCGCGTCCTGCAGTTTGCCTTCACCAGCGACACCAAGAATATCGACCTGCCGCACAACTATCACAAAAACGTTGTCGTCTACACCGGCACTCATGACAATGACACAACGGTCGGCTGGTTCAGCAGTATCGCCGGCGCAGGATCTACTCGCAATGCGGAGCAGATTGAGCGTGAAAGAAGACGCTGCATGAGATACCTGAACACCGATGGGAAGGAAATCCACTGGGACTTCATGCGCGCGGTGCTTGCATCAGTCGCCAACAAGGCGATTGTGCCTTTGCAAGATCTGCTTGGCTTGGGAACAGAAGCGCGCATGAACCTGCCGAACAGCATGTCGGGCAACTGGGTGTGGCGATTCAAGGCCGGGGCGCTGACCCATGAAATAGGCGCCCGCCTCAAAGAATTGACGGAGTTGTATGGACGGGACAACGAAATCGGAGACAGGATCACGCAGCCCGCAAGCCCCGCATAGACCAGAGACTTGTCTGCCCGTGGGCCGGGCGCTCGAGTGAGCCTTTCTAAATGGAAATTCAATAGGCCGCCTGGTTGCGGCAACCGAAAATTCGCTACCATGCACTTTCCCAGAACAATACGTCTCGTTTCTGTGCTTATTATTGTTATCGGTGCGGCTGGAACCGGCGCGGCGCAAAACTCGCCAGTGGTAATTAAGGTTGAGCCGCCGAGCTGGTGGGTGGGTCATTCGATTAATCCCGTGCGCGTACTAATTCGTGGGAGAAATTTTCGGAGTGCAAGCGTCCGAGCCCTCTGTACAGGAATAAGAACCCATGCCGCCAGGGTCAACGAGGCTGGCACCTACATCTTCGTTGATGTGCTGATTACTCCTCAGGCAAAACCGGGCGCATGTCATTTGGAGATCACTAACGCGAACGGCTCAACTGATGCCACGTTTGCAGTCCTGAAGCCAGTGCCGCGTGCCGGACGCTTTCAAGGTTTCTCGCCCAACGACGTCATCTACCTGATAATGATCGATCGCTTCAGCGATGGCGATCTGGCAAACGACGATCCGCCTGCATCGCGCGGACTCTATAATCGCGCTAACAAATTCTATTATCACGGCGGCGACCTGCAAGGCATTATCGATCATCTGCCGTATCTGAAAGATCTCGGTGTCACGGCGCTTTGGCTGACACCCTGGTATGACAACTACGATCGGCTGAACGAGATCGAGTCGAAGGAGGGCAAGCCGAGTACAGGCTTTCACGGCTACAACCCCTCTGACTTCTACGCCGTCGAGGAACACTTCGGCACGCTTGCTAAATTGCAGGAGTTGGTTGATGCAGCCCATAAGTTGGGCATTAAGATCATTCAAGACGAGGTGGTCAATCACACTGGTCCATATCATCCCTGGGTCAACGATCCTCCGACTCCTACATGGTTCAACGGAACTAAAGAGCATCATCTGAAAAATGTTTTTCAGACGTGGGTGCTGCACGATTCGCGTCCAGTCGAGACTCTGAAACGCGAAACCATGGAAGGCTGGTTTCTCGACTTTCTTCCCGACCTGAATCAACACGATCCGGAAGTCGCGCGGTATTTGATTCAAAACACCCTTTGGTGGATCGGCGTTACTGGCTTGGACGGAATTCGCATGGACACCTGGCAGTATGTGCCCAATACCTTCTGGCACAAATGGACCGCGGCGATCAAACGAGAATATCCAAACTTCATCGTGGTGGGCGAAGTAAAAGATGGCGACGTCGCTCACACGTCTTTCTTTCAAGGCGGCAAGGTGCGCTTCGACCGCGTTGACTCTGGCCTCGACTCACTTCTCGACTTCCCGCTCTTCTACGCGATCCGACAGGCGTTTGCCGAAGACCGGAGACTGGACGAAATCCCCAAGATGCTGGCGAAGGATTATCTCTACACAAATCCCGATATTCTGGTCACCCTGCTCGGCGGACACGACGACGGTCGTTTCATGAGCGAGAAAGGCGCGAGCCTGGCCGGGCTGAAGTTGGCGAACGCCTTCGTGTTGACCACTCGCGGAATTCCACAACTCTACTACGGCGACGAGATCGCCATGACCGGGCCGGATGAACCAACTACGCGCGGAGATTTTCCTGGCGGTTTTCCCGGCGACAAAAGAGATGCGTTTACTCGAGAGGGGCGCGCTGCGGAGGAACAGGATCTGTTTGGTCACGTCCGCACGCTAGTCCATCTCCATACGGAACTCGAACCGCTAAAGCGCGGTTCCCTGGTGAATTTGTACGCATCCGATCAGCAATATGCCTATGCCCGCACCACGAAGAATGCGTCGGTTGTGACGGTAATCAACAACGACACGGCGCGGGCGACGGTCGAATTTGATGTTTCACGAGCTAGCTGGCCAAACGGTGCAGTTCTAATTGATCGGTTAGGCGTTAGTAAAGAGCTGCGAGTGGAAGACGGAAAGGTGCAAGTAGCGTTGCCGGGGCAGTCGGCGGCGATTTTCGTGCGGAAATGAAGACCAAGTCGTTTTCCGAGCAAGTCGCGATCGTCACAGGTGGCGGCACGGGAATCGGCCGCGCCTTTGCACAGGTTCTGGCGAGCGCGGGCGCTCGAGTCATTATTGCCTCACGCAGCGCAGAAGTCTTGCGCAGAACGGCCGATCAACTGAATGCAAAGCTCGATGCCGAGCGAGTGTTTTTTTACGTTTTCGACATTCGAGATCGAACGCAGATAGAATCCCTGGTCGGCAACGTTTCCGAGCGTTGGCAGAGCATCGACGTGCTCATCAACAATTCTGGTCTGGCTGTTCCAGAGACCGTGGACCATATTACCGAAGAGGGTTGGGACAAGGTCACGGAGACAAACCTGCGGGGCGTGATGCAACTGGTTCGCTCCGCGCTGCCGCATATGATCAAGAACGACTTTGGCGACATCGTGAACGTCTCGTCGCAGGCAGGAAAGCACGGCTACGCGGATGTACCTTCTTATTGCGCGTCGAAGTTTGGCTTGCTGGGTTACGCCGAAGCCCTGCGCGATCACGTGCGCAAGACCGGCGCAAACATTCGCGTTTTCAATTTCTGTCCTGGGCTGGTTGACGTCGAGAACACTGCACCCGAGGCGACGCCCCGGCCGGGATTCATTCACGTTACCAACATGGCGCGCACTCTGATGTTTGCGTTATCGCTCGACCGCAATGTTGTGCTGGAAGACGTAAATATCTATGCGAGATGAAGCGCGCTGGATTAGCACTTAGACTTGGCCTATTCGCTCTGTTCATTCCCTCCCGGAGTGGAGCGTCTTTTTGGGATGAGCTTAGTTTTTCAGCAGCCCGATAAGAAGGGGAGGACCTAAACATCATGCAAAAGCCACG
>JBGPNE010000120.1:0-7060 GCA_041487335.1 Pyrinomonadaceae bacterium | reverse complement strand
TTGATCCCATCCACCGACCCCATCAAAGGGGCATCCGCCTCGGTCTGAATTA
Organism: Pyrinomonadaceae bacterium; assembly: GCA_041487335.1. Classification (GTDB taxonomy): domain Bacteria; phylum Acidobacteriota; class Blastocatellia; order Pyrinomonadales; family Pyrinomonadaceae; genus PSRF01. The sequence goes on along the minus strand of JBGPNE010000120.1, from coordinate 7,008 downwards.
CAGTGGCGATCCACTTGGGATTGGCTCCGCCCTGGCACATGGCCCAGCGCATGAGAGGTTCGGTCCCGACCACGACCATGCCAGAGTGGTTGTTTCTGTCAGCGTCCTCTTTAGGGTCGTTGTAGAAAAAGCCGAGTGACTTTCGCAACAGTAGAATGTCGTCCGGCTTGCCAGTTAGAAACGTCCAGCCTGGTCCTACGCCATGCATCTTGGCAAACGCTTTCAGATCCTTCGGAGTGTCTTCCTCAGGACTCAGTGTGATGGAGTAGAAAAAGATGTCACTGCCCACGCGGCCTTTCAATAGCCTCTGTACCTCAGCGAGGTTGTGCGTAATTATCGGGCAGACGTCTTTGCAGCGCGCGAACATGAATTGAATAACCACTCGCCTGTCCTTAACCAGATCGGTGTAGAAGTGAACCTTCTGGTTGTCCTGAGTGATCAACTCGACGTTCGGCAGGTGGCGCTGTTGGATAAGCTCGCGCGGCGAGATGTTCTTGAAGTTGTAGTTGTGTTTACTCGCCGGCGTTGCTTCCTGTGCGAACAGGCTGTCGGTTCCCACCAGGCTGGTTGCTCCTACAGCAGCAGTAGTTGCCCCAGCAGCCACCAACCATTTTCTCCTAGTCATTCTTTTCATCGTCTTTGCTCCTTCCTCTTGGTCCTTCGCCTATTGGAATGGCGGCTGGTTTAGGGATTCTGGTTGTTGTCGATCACGCCCGGCTGCACCTGGAAGAGCAGCATCATGGCGTGATCTTCGTGAACGGTGTTGTGGCAGTGCATGGGCCAGTCCCCTTGGAAGTCGCGGAACCGGAAGAAGAGGGTAGCATCCTCATCGAACTGAAGCCGGGTGACGTCCTTGCGCGACACCTCCACGTTCGGAACACCAGGGCGGGTCGTGCTGATGCCGGCCCCACCGCCGCCAAACGGGCAGTCGCCTCGAGAGGAGTCGCGGGAACCGCTCCTGCTGTAACGATTGCCGCCGTTGTTGACGCGGCTCAGGATCTGGTGCTCTTCCAGATGGATGTGGATAGGGTGCTGCCAATCGTTTCGCGGATTGCTGATGACCCAGTTTTCCGCAGTGTTCTGTTCCACCGTGAAGCGGAGGTCGTTACAGTCCGCAAACTTGTTGTTGATTACCCATTGGCCATTGTCACGGTCAAAGACGAAGTTCCGTGTGATACGTGGCGCGACGACACTTGGCAGTTGATAGAACACCGGGTGGGTCGCCGGGTCAACACTATTGTCGGCGACTGCGCTGCCGATCCGGAACTCCACGCAATAGGTACCCTTAGAATCTCCTCCCGCAAGAATGTTGCAGGTTGGTCCCTGGCCATCGTCTTGCTCCAGACGGTTCTCCAGGCGAACCTTAGTGTGACTGCCGATCAGATTCTTGACCTGGTTGAAGTCGATGATGATGTCATAGCGCTCTGCCACGCCAATGCGGAAGCTTGTAACTTGCAAAGGCGTCGGCAGGAGGTTGCCGTCATCCGCGATCACCCAAAACGGAATCTGAGTACTCGGACTGAGCGGATCGGTAAGGAATAGCTCGTAGAAGCGCGACGGCCCGCCGTTCAGCACGCGGAAGCGATAGCGCCGCTTGTTGACGTTAAAGAACGGCTGGACTATCCCGTTAGCCAACTGGACATCGCCGAGCAGTCCCTTGAAATTGAACGTATCGAAACAGATTTTGCCGGTGCTGGGATCCAGCAACTTGTCATTCAGGATGATCGGGATGTCGTACTGGGGGTAGGTGGGTAGGCGGAAGCCCGTGGTCTCATTACCCGTGTCGAACTGATTGAACATGAGCTGGAAGCCTTCCAAGCCCTTGTAAGTGTTCTCGGCAGTGTGGTCGATGCGGTGATCGTGATACCACAGAGTGCTCAGAGACTCATTGATGTCGCCGTTCGGCTGATGGTCAGAGGCAAAGCCGGCTTGCTGCGCGGTGTGGTAGTGATCGAAATACTGTCCGCGGAAGAACCAGCGGCACGGGCCGCCGTCGCTTTCGGGGGCGGAGTGGAAATTGTGCAAGTGCGTCGACATCTCCGGGACACCGAAACCGCCATTCTGGCTTTGCGGCGGCAATTCGTTGTAACGGCGAACCACCCAGGGTTGCTGATAGTGAGTAACAATGGTGGGCGCGGGAAAGGTCCCCACGTCGCTGGCGGCGGATCCGCCCAAGTTGAATCCCCAGATCGTCTGTGCCGGGATGTTCGTATCTGATGTGATCCTGAAGTTCGGATTCGCTCTGATGCGCTCGACGAAATACTGCTGAGTCGGATATTGGTTGAAGAACTGAAAGAAATCCGATCCCGGCCGCAACACTCCGTTGTATTGTCCCCGGCCCTCATACGGTAGACCGGTGGCCGGATTGATCGTGTTGAAGGGGAATAGCTGTGGTGGAGCTCCGAACGTTAACCCAGGATCGGTCAACGGACGCGTCGGCAACTGCGGAGGAATAGGCATCGGGTCCACAAAAACTTGAGCCGGCAGCGGGCTGTTGCCCACGTCGCAACTTGATCCGTGATATGACGACGACGACAACGGCGCGGTTAGATCCTGTCCATAGGCGTGGGTCAATCCCAACTTAGGGATCAAAACACCAGCCCCGGTCATCAGTCCCATCTTCATCAGGTCGCGGCGAGTGAAACCCTCCTTTACCAGTTCGAGCCTATTATTGAGGGCTTGTTGGACCTCTCTCTCTTTTCGTTTGTTTCTTTTTGAGATATGCGCCATTGGGGATTCCTCCTTCGGAAAACCAGACTGGCTTCAGCCATTGTCGGCATGAAGCGCGTGGTCGATTGTAGCGTTACCTTGAAACCCTTACGGGGTAGAACACGCCGCTTGTTTGGACTCTACGCCTTGCAGAAACAAATCATTAAGAGTCCTAGCAACGATTATTGGATATGATGGCGCGCACTCTATATCGTGCCCACTGACTTGTCAAGGATTTTTCAGTTTGGATGGTGGGTTTCTTTGTGGTGAGAGACCTTAATGCGCGCTCGTGCAGCCTACTGCATCGACTGCGAAAACTAATCGGGTGAATTGTGATTGCTGAAGTGAGAGTTTTGTCGTTTCTGAGCAAGCACCATAAGATGTTCGGCAAGCGAGACAGAAATGAGCGATCCTCAGGCAAACAACACTCTGCGGGAATGGACCGAATCAGCACCATACTGGGACAAACATAGCGCTACCATTCGTGCGATCTTCGCGCCTGTTACCCGCGCGCTCATTGAGGATGCGGGGATCGTTAGCGGCCACTCTGTCCTCGATGTTGCGGGTGGTCCGGGAGAGCCTTCCTTAACTATCGCAGAAAAGGTTGGGCCAACAGGCTCAGTGATGTGCACTGACGCTGTGGCAGAGATGGTCGAGGCTGCCGAGCGAGAGGCGAATCGTCGTGGCATAACGAATGTTCGCTTTCGTCAGTGTATGGCTGACGTCCTTCCGTTTGATGACAATTCATTTCACGTTGTGGTTAGTCGGCTGGGCGTGATGTTCTTTCCCGATCCGGTTGCTGCCCTGCGCGAGATGCTGCGGGTGACAAGAACGGATGGAGCGTTGGCGCTGGCGGTGTGGCAAAAAAGTGAACAGAACCCATTCTTTAATGTCGTAACTGAAGTCATGTCGCGGCATGTAGAAACCCCTCCCTCTGATCCGGATGCACCTGGGGCTTTTCGCTTTGCTGAGCCGGGCAAGCTCGCGAGTATCGTAACCGAGGCCGGCGCGATCGACGTTCGTGAGCGGTTCTTTGACTTCCAGATTGAAGCGCCTATTTCTCCCGAAGAGTTTTGGAATCTCCGCTCGGCAACATCGGCGACGCTTCGAGAGAAGCTAGCGAGTCTTTCTAAAGAACAAGCCGATCGAGTTGGGCAGGAAGTAAAAGAAGCCGCGAGTCGATTCTTTCCGGCTGGTCACATGAATTTTCCTGCGCAAATGATTATCGTCGCGGCCCTGAAACCGTGAACGTCTGACAGAGATTGGAATCTCCGCATGAAACGCGCCGTACTCTCGATCATTCTCTTATTGGCCGCAATTACCGTTGGGCAAGAAAATCATCGACGTATCGGTGAGATCGAGTTCTACGGTTACGCAGGTTTCGATCTCGATAAAGTGAGGGTGGCTCTGCCACTTCGCGAAGGCGACGATTTCAGAGATTCAGATTTCGTCGAGACGCTTGATCGCCTCAGAGCAGCGATTACGAAAGTCATCGGAAGGCCGCCAACGGACATCGCGGTGGTGTGTTGCGACAATCAAGGCGGTCAGATGATCTACATTGGTCTGCCTGGTAAGTCGATCAGGAAAGTGCCGTTCAATCCTCCACCTAAAGGCTCAGTGCGCTTTCCGGCGCGAGTTATCGACCTCTATCAACAAACGATGGAAGCCCTGTCGAAGGCGGTGCGAAGCGGTGCCGGCAAGGACGACGACTCTAAAGGCTATGCTCTTTCGGCGGAGCCAGACCTTCGCGCCAAACAGCTGGCCACGCGAGAATTTGCTGTTCACAACGAACGGTTGATACGTCGTGTTCTGGGGTCCTCACAACATGCAGAGCAGCGAATCGCAGCTGCACACATACTCGGCTATGCCCGCCAATCGAAGGAACAAATTGAGGCTCTGGTCCGAGCCGGCTACGACTCTGACGAAACAGTTCGTAATAATGCGATACGGGCGTTGGCTGTGCTCGCGGAGTCCAATCCGAAAGTCGCAGCGCGAATCCCGGCAGAACAATTTATTGTCATGCTGAATTCAGGCTCGTGGACGGATCGCAATAAGGCCGGGTTTCTTTTGGACGAGTTAAGCAGGCGGCGAAACCCAAAGCTTCTGAGTAGGTTGCGTTCGCAGGCCCTGGATTCTCTGATCGAGATGGCGAAATGGCGAAGTCCCGGTCACGCGGGAACCGCGAGAATTCTGCTGGGGAGGATTGCGGGTATCGAGGAAACCCGCTTGCAACAGCTAGTAGACACCGGAGAGGTTGATCAAATTCTCAATGCGTTGAAGTGAATTCAAGTGGAGATTTACAAGTCATGGTACTTTCATTTCGCTCATCAACGCATCCAACTGACTGTTCAGTTCATTGAGCTTGGATTGTGCGCCTTGCAACTCCGTGTCGAGAGCCGCTTCGCGGTTGCGCAAGCGGTCGTCTTCTTGAGCGAATCTCGCCAAACTGGCTTTGCCGCCCTTAATTCGCGACTCTAAGTCTGCATGCGCGCTTGGATCAGGTGTGCGATCCAACAAGTCTTCGGCATCCTTGATCTGTTGCTCCACCTGAGGTTTCGCGGCCCTCATGTCCGCGACCTGCGAATGAAGGTTTTCGAATTGGCGACTAAGCGCATCGACATGCGCTTGTTGCACTCTTACCCGCTCGATCAGCATCTGAAACCGAGTATTGCTAACGGTCGCTCGTTGGACCGTCAGTCGCAACTCGCGAACTTCTGTTAGCAATTGCTTGAGGGTTTGATTGCGATCTCCCTGCGTTGACTCGGCAGGCTTGTTGCTTTGGGTTTGTGCGCTCGTGGGTGAAACGTAACAGAACGCAACGAGACAGAGTACAAAAGCCAAGGTCAAGTTTTTCATGAATGACATGATTCTTCTCCTCTCGAATTCTCTCGACGGTAGGCCACCATGATAACGCAGTCGGGCCACAAGAGCGTGTATAATATCGACCCACAAGACATCATCATCATCATGAACCCGAGGGAGAGTTGGGTATGAGAAACATTTCAGCGGCAATCATGGTCCTATTTCTGCTGAGTCTGGCGAGCGCACAACAAGCGCCGAAGCCGAGTGCGCTGGATGACTTGCGGTTTTTGATTGGCGAATGGGAAGGAGTCGGAGAAGGAGGTCCCGGCTCGGGCAAGGGCGTATTTAGTTTTGGGTTTGATCTTCAGAATAAGGCAATCGTACGAAAGAATGTTGCCGAATATCCGTCAACCGCCAGCCGGCCAGCAATCAGGCACGATGATCTGATCATCATTTATCTCGACCGTGCGTCAAATCAGATACTGGCAAATTATTTTGATAGCGAAGGTCAGCAGATTACCTATAGGGTGGCTCCTTCATCGGACCGCGACGCCGTGACGTTCTTAAGCGATGCTTCTGCGACACAACCTCGCTATCGACTTTCTTACCGGAAGTTTAAGGATGGAACGCTGAACGGAAAGTTCGAGATCGCACCGCCGGGACAATCGGACGCATTCAAGCAGTACCTCGAATGGACTGCGCGGAAGAAATGAGAAATGAGGATACCAATGCCGAACACAATCTCAAGAGATGAATTGAAGCAGAAGCTTGATCGTAAAGACAACTTTCTGCTGGTCGAAACTTTGCCGGCTACGTCCTACCATCACAACCATCTGCCGGGAGCAATAAACCTGCCGCCTGACAAGGTGTCGACGCTGGCTTCGCAACTCTTACCTGATAAGAGCGCGGAGATCGTCGTTTACTGCGCCAATCCTACTTGAAACGCTTCTGAGAACGCTGCCCGTGAATTGGCGGCGCTGGGATACACCAATGTGCGTGACTACGCCGAAGGTAAGCAGGACTGGATTGATGCAGGCTTACCAGTCGCGAGTGAACACAAGCATTAGGCCTTATGAAGCGCACTTCGACTGTAGACAAATGCATTGAACTCCTTCAGGAGGCTCGCGAGCGTACTCTCGCCCTAATAACAGACCTGGATGACGAGCAACTGATCGGCCCGCGCTTGAGTATCGTTAATCCTCTGCGCTGGGAGATTGGACACATTGCCTGGTTTCAAGAGTATTGGGTCTTGCGTCATCTGAACCATCGTGCGCCGATTCTCGATGATGGCGATACTCTTTACGACTCGGCGCGCGTGGCCCATGAAACACGATGGCATCTTTCGCTTCCGTCAACAAAAGCAGACACAATCAATTATATGCAACGAGTTCTTGATCAGGTGGTTCAACTTTATGATCGAGGTGAACCAACTGGCGATGCGGCGTACTTCCTTTCTCTGGTGCTCTTGCATGAGGACATGCACGCGGAAGCAATCAC
>JBGPNE010000119.1:0-7076 GCA_041487335.1 Pyrinomonadaceae bacterium | reverse complement strand
CGACGGACAAGTCAGATGGAGGGAACTTCGACGAAGCGGATTTGAGTCTGCTCGAGCTCATTGGCCCGCAGGTGGCTGTGGCTCTCGAGCTCGCAGAATCGCAGCAGAGAGCAACCGAGTTTCAGTTGATGTCCATCACTGATCCACTCACAAGCCTACCCAACAGACGTTACCTCGAAGAGCGTTTGCCGGAGGAGGTAAATCGCTCCAAGCGCTACGATTATCCGATGAGCTTCTTGATGATCGATATTGATGATTTCAAGAGCTACAACGATCTTAACGGCCACCAGGCGGGCGATCAGGCATTGGAAATAACCGCGCAGTGTTTGAAAGCTACTCTCCGCTCAGCGGATGTAGCGGCTCGATATGGCGGCGAAGAATTCTGCATTCTGCTGCCACAAACACCCGTCCACGAGGCAAAAGTCATCGCCGAGCGAATCAGACAGCGGGTGGCAAGTACCAACTATCCTTACGGCAAGAGGCAGCCACTCGGCTCGGTTACAATCAGCATCGGTATGTCAACTTTTGCGAAACACATCGACACGGCGGAAAGCATCATCGCTGCAGCCGACCGCGCTCTTTACGTCGCCAAACGTAAAGGTAAGAACCGAATTGAGATTTATCAAGACGATCTGGTTAGCGCAGGTGAAAACGATGAAGGAAACTAGACACGAGGAGAAGATGCGCCGCATTCTCGGACGTGTGCCGCGAGACCAGTTCGTTGGGCGGACCACCGAGCTGCAGCAACTGGTGTCATATCCGACCAGCTCAGCTGAAGCACGCGGTCTTCTTCTCCTGCTCGCGCCTTCAGCCGGAGTTTCTGAGCTGTTGCGCCAGGCATACGACGATCTATTTAACCGACGCGGCGAAATCGTGCCCATCTATTTTGCTCTGGCGCGAAGCGAGGATACCGCAGTCAGCTCAGCGATTGAATTTCTCAACACTTTTCTGCTCCAGTATATCGCCTACCGTCGTAACGAGCCTGCTCTTTGCCACGCCTCACTTACATTGAGCGACGTCATGCGGCTTGCGCCACCTGCCGATTATGAGTGGATCGAGCAGTTAATCGATAACTACAACCGCGAGCGCTTCAGCAACGATGATGGCGCATTTGTACAGCTCTGCTTGAATGCCCCGCAAAAGGTTCCGTCACAAAACGGTAGGCCCTTCGTGATGATCGACATTGTGCAGTTGGCAGCGCACCTTGATGGGGCGGGATCACTGGGCGCCGAGATAACAAAGGCGCTTGCTCGCTCCAATCTGCCCTTCGTCCTGGCCGGCTTGCGCCGGCAGGTGCTGGACCTGGCCCACAGTGCTGGTTGCAACTTCGACTCTGTTGACATTGTGCGACTTGAGAAACTTGCGGAAGCAGACGGCCGGCGGCTGGTTGAACAGGTTGCACGCAGGCAACACGTTGAAATAAACGAAGAGACACGCGATCTGCTGGCGCAACAGTTTGACTGCAGTCCGTTTTTTATAACGGCCCTGCTGCAGGCTGCTCGAGAGCGAAATCTCTCGCTAACGACCTATCTCGATTGCGAACAACTCTATGTTGACGATTTGATGGGCGGGCGCCTCAACCGTCACTTTACGTCGCTCCTCGAAGAGATCGCCCCTGAGCCACAAACGCGTCGCTCCCTGATTCGTCTGCTTTGCGACGCGACTATTTGGGATAATCGCAAAACTACCTTCGAAACGTGGCGCAAGCGGCTAAATGTCGAGATCAATGAGCTCGAGAAGATTCTTCATGGATTGCACGTGCAGGAACTCGTGAACTGGGACGGCGCGTCGGTTGAAGCTGCCGATGGTCCAGCCACCTGGAAAGATTATCTCAAGATCCGTTTTCGCTTAGAGGTGGTAAACGAGCCGCGCGCACTTGTTGTCGCCGGTGCCATAGCTGAGGCGCTGAAACGAGCACCGCATATGATGGCCCGCCACTACCGGCGCGCCACCACACTCCGCTTGAGTGAGTTGCTCGCCAGATTTGATTCCCAGCGTGTCCCGGCAATCCTGTTCGACTACGACCGGTTCAGTAAGAGCTACAAGGGAGCTCCAGCCGAAGAGATAATCGCCGGTCTTGACGCTGAGACCGATCTCGTTAGGTTGCCGCAAGTGTTTCATGCGGCAAGCTGTGCTGCTTTCAGTCGAGAGATGCAACAGGTTTGTGAGGAGGAACGCTGTGCAGTTGCACACGCGTTCGAGGGAGCCACTTACAGCGACGAGAATGAGATTATCTGGCTCGTGGCGGAAATTGAGTCGAAGCTCGAAGCAGATCGTGAACTGATCGAGATGTGGTGCAATCGCCTCGAAGTCCTCGCCAGGGCGTCGGGTTTCGGCCGCATTCGCATTTGGCTGATTTCAAAGGAAGGCTTTTCCAGCGAGGCAGGCGCGCTGCTTTACGAGCGGCACGGATACGGTTCCAGCCGGCAGCAAGCAGATCTCCTGACGGCTCGACTGAGCGAAAGTCCTGGGCCGCAAAAGAGTACGACGGAGGCTGACGAGTTTGTAATGATCCTGCCCATGGGTGATGACAACGAATTGCTTGCGGCCAACATTGTCGAGCAGATAGCCCGAAGACTGAACTTCCGCCCAGAAGCAATTAACCAGATTAAGACAGCCATTGTTGAAGCCTGTATGAACGTTGCCGAACAGAATTTCAGTTCCGACCGAAAAATCTATCAGCACTTTCGAGTCGAAAATGATAGATTGGTCGTCAGAATTTCAAACCGGGACGTTGGGCCCTCGAATCTTCAACCTCATAATATCGAGCAGGTCCCTCCATTCGGCGGAGTCACTGAAGCCTCGGAAGAGCGGAGAGGCTGGGGACTCGAGCTCATCAGAACACTAATGGACGAAGTTGAGTTTGAGCGAGTTGATGATGGCGCCAGTCTGCGGATGATCAAGTACTTGCGCAACAGTTCTTCCTAAACTCGAACCACGCTACTCTTTCCTCCTTAGCATATCGAGCAATACCGCGCCCAGAATGACGAGCCCGAGAACCACCTTTTGAGTGTAGCTCTGCACCCCGGTCAGGTTCATGCCGTTCTGGATAACTCCGATGATCAACGCCCCGATGAGCGTACCGATTACTTTGCCCTGACCACCCGACAGGCTCGTGCCCCCAAGCACAGCCGCCGCTATCGCGTATAACTCATAGAGCAGACCATAAGTGGGCGCTCCGCTCTTGAGCTGCGAAGCTAGCACGACGCCTCCAAGCCCTGCCATCATCCCACTGATGCCGAAGACGAACAGCAGAATCGCGACTACGTTCACCCCAGACAGCCGCGCAGCCTCCACATTGCCGCCCACGGCGTAGATGTAACGCCCGAGCTTCATCCGCGACATCAAGACGTGCGCGATTGTATAGAGTAGGATCATCAGCACCACTGCGTTAGGGATCGAAAGGAACGCGGTCCCGCGTCCCAACCAGACGAAGCCTTCCGGGATTTGGTAGATAGACTCTCCACCCGAGATGAGGTATGCGACGCCACTGGCCACTAACATCATCCCGAGCGTGGCGATAAAAGGCGGCATACGGAATCCCGCGACCATGGCGCCGGAGAAAAGGCCCACCACGCCACATATCAGGATCGCTGCCAGCGCTGCGGCGAGCATCGCGAGCGTAGACGCCTCCGTTCCGCCCATTCTCGCAATCAGAGTGCCCGTGATCACAGCCGACAGCGCAATGAGGCTGCCGACTGATAGGTCTATGCCGCCTGTGATGATGACCATCGTCATGCCGATGGCGATGATAGCGATAACGACAATCTGGTTGGCCACGTTGATCAGGTTGTCGGAGCGCAGGAAGACCGGCCATCTATAGCTCTCCGGTATGACAACGCTGGTCTGAGCGAGAGCGCCGATGCGCGATTTGATGTTGTTCACCATCCATGCGTTGCGCTCCGTAGTCGCGATGACCGTGACCGGCGCACCCGCCTGGGCCTGTCTTTCAAAGGCGAGGCGGATATCCCGCGGCTCGCCCACAACGCGGCCCACCACCTCTATGCCCTTTGCCTTCAGCAGGTCTTCGAGTTGTGTGGCGAAGGCCATATCCTGCGCACTCGCGCGCCCCACAATGAGTACGCGCACGCCCTGCCCGAAGCCGCGAGCGATCCGCCCGGCCACCGATTCCGCAGCTTCAGCGCCAACTGGCCTTCGTTTTTCAATAGTGACGAGAGAGAAAAAGACTATGAGCAGCAGTAACACGGCCAGCATCCCATAGTCCGAAAAGAAACGGGACGCGAACAAGCGCACGCTGGAGGGATCGGTCTTCTCCCGGCGTAAGCCTTCTTGCGGTGCTTTCCCCTCCCTTCTACCGGCATCCGGCGGGGCGGGCGCGTTTTCTTTCGTCATATCCGAGCTCCTGGAGGCATAACGGACGATGTAGCGGACTCAGCCATGCGCGGCTGGCACAGACTTCACGCCGACCGCAAGGGCCATGATCTGCTTCTGGGTGGCGTTGGCCGCGTCGGTGATTTCGCCGCTGATCCTCCCCTCGTGCATAACCACGATACGGTCGCTCATGCCCAACACCTCGGGCAACTCAGATGAAATCATGATGATTGCCTTGCGCTGGGCGACCAGCCTGTTCATCAGCAGATAGATCTCGTACTTCGCGCCGACGTCAATGCCGCGCGTGGGCTCATCAAAGATGATGACGTCGCTGTTCGCCTCGAGCCATTTGGCCAGCACGACTTTCTGCTGGTTACCGCCCGACAGCGTCCTGGCCCGTTGCTCCGGGCCGGCAAGCTTAATCGAGAGTTCCTTAATGTAGCGGGCAAAAGCGCTGCTTTCAGTCTTCTGACGGACCAATCCGAACTCCGAGAACCGGTCTAGATTTGGCAGGCCGAAGTTTTCGCGCGCGGACAGGCCCAGCACCAGCCCCTCTGCCTTTCGATCCTCGCTCAGAAGGCAAATACCCTTCCGGATCGCGTCTCGCGGCGAGCGTATCGAGACCGGCTTCCCTTCGATTCTGATTTCGCCCGCCTCGCGCGCATCGGCTCCGAAGATGAGCCTGGCCAACTCTGTCCGGCCCGAGCCGACGAGGCCGGTAAGACCAAGGATTTCGCCACGGCGGACGAACATAGACACGTCTTTGATCTGATCACCGCGCCGCAAGCGGATGACTTCCAGGCGCTTCTCGCCAATCTCTGCGCGCTCTTTGGGAAACTCGTTTTCCAGCTTTCGCCCGACCATCATCTCGATCAGGCTTTCACGCGTAAACTCGCTCGCGGGCCGGGTGCCGACGGTCTCCCCATCACGCATCACCGTAATGCGGTCGGCAATGCGGAAGATCTCCTCCATGCGGTGGCTGACGTAGACCATGCTGATACCGTGGGCTTTGAGGTCGGCGATGACGTCGAAGAGTTTCTCCACCTCCTGCGCACTCAGGGAGGCGGTGGGCTCGTCCATGACAAGGATGCGCGCGCCGGTGGAAAGTGCCTTGGCAATCTCCACGGTTTGTTGTCCGGCAATGGTGAGATTACGACATTGCGTTTCGGGGTCTAACGGGACGCCAAGGCGCTCGAAGAGCGCGCGTGCTTCCCTTCGCTCCTTTTGCCTGGAGAGAAAGCCCAGTTTCGTCCGCTCCTGCCCAAGGAAGATATTTTCTCTCGCCGTCAGATATGGGACCAGGTTGAACTCCTGATAGATGACCGCAATGCCGAGTTGCTGCGCCTCTTTCGGCGATTCTATGGTGACTTCTCTGCCCTCGAGCCGGATTATTCCGGCATCCGGCGTAATGGCTCCGGCGAGCGTCTTAATCAGAGTGCTCTTTCCCGCGCCGTTTTCTCCCATCAAGGCATGAACCTCACCGGGATAGAGGCTCAGCCGTGCTCCTTTGAGCGCGCGTACGCCCGGAAAGGTTTTTTCGATACCTTCCATTACCGCGACGGGTGCTGCTTGCTCGAAAATCAAGGCCATGGTCCATTCTCGTTGGAACGACCGCTTTGATCCGAACTGTTATCGCATCATTGACGTAAGGTTGGATCTTTCAGCGCATCTTCCTGGTGATAGAGGTCCGTCGGGATCAATATCTCTGCGGGAACTTCTTCCCCGCTCATGTAAGCCTGAATCGCCTCGACGGTCTTCTTTCCAATCAGGTCGGGGTGCTGAATGGCATCGGCGTAGATCTTCCCACCCCTTATCGCCTGTCGGCCTTCCGGCAAACCATCAATACTGATGATCCGGATGCGGCCCGCCTTCCCCGCACTCTCGATGGCCGCTACCGCGCCGAGCGCCGAAGGGTCGTTGATGGCGAAGATTCCATCCAGATCGGGATGCGCCTGCAACATGTCTTGGGCCACCTGGAAACCCCTGTCCTTCGTGCCACCTGCGGCGAGGCGCGAGACGATCTGGATATTGATTCCGGATTGTTTGCGCTGCTCCTCGATCTCGTCCAGGAAGCCCCGCGTTCGCATAATGACGGACTCGACTTCGGGGTGATCAATGATGCCCACTTTGCCCCGACCGCCGAGCGCCTCGATGAGTGCCCTGGCGGCCATGCGGCCCGCCTGATAATTGTCCGTGGCGATGTGAGAGATCACCCTTGCGCCTTCCGCCGTTGCCTTAATATCAGCAGTAAAGACGGGAATGCCCGCCCGGTTTGCCTCGGCGATAGAAGTACCGATGGACTTGGAATCAATGGGGGTGATAACAATCGCTGCGACGTCCTGCACAACGAAGTCAGCAACTTGATTCTTCTGTTTTCCGATGTCCATGTCCCCGGCCGTCAGCACGACTCTGTACCCTTGCCGCTCTGCCTCCTGCTTGATCGCATTGCCAAGGTCGCGAAAGAAAGGGTTGGTCAGCGCCAGGAGCGAAACAGCTATTACAGGTTTATCAGGCTGTGTATCACGGCCAGTGCAGGCGTACCCGACAAGCAGTACGCCCACGCCAGCGAGAGCGAGTATTCTTGTACGCATGGTTTCGGATTCTCCCCGGCTGGAGTTGCACTTCAAAGAGCTTGAGCAGCGCGGCCAGGCGGATCTGCAACAGGAAAAGTTGCGCGGCGTGGTCCAGCGCTCCCTGGATATGCGCTACGTGGGCCAGGGTTACGAATTGAGTGTGCCGGCCGG
>JBGPNE010000118.1:0-7084 GCA_041487335.1 Pyrinomonadaceae bacterium | reverse complement strand
CACGCTGAAGCCACGTCTGAGAAGCTAGCGATGGGATGGTATCTTGACGGTCGAGTGTCAGCAGTCTTAGGAACACATACTCACGTGCAAACGGCGGACGAGAGAATCCTGCCACAAGGCGCTGCCTATCTCACTGACATTGGAATGACTGGAAGTTATTCCGGTGTGATCGGCATGAATAAGGCTGATGTCATTGCACGCTTTACTTCTGCAATTGGGAGGAGGGCAGAGCATTCCACCGGTCAGGTGAAAATCTGCGCTGCAGTGATTGACATAGACGAGACGACAGGCCGGGCACGCGAGATCGTCAGGCTGAATCTAAGCCACGAGTCCTAGCTATAGCTAGGAAGCAGGCGGCAGGAGCAGGAAGCAGGACAGGGAGCAAAGGGGCAGTAAGCGCGTGCTGGCTTCACCATTTTCGAACTGCAAAGGACATCCTCGGCTAGAAGCATTACTAGTTACGGCTTTCTGCCTCCTGCTTTCTGCCTACTTAGCCTTACGCCGGACCAGTCTCAGTGGGAACTATCTCGCCGGACGATTGGGATTTCACAATTGGTGGGGCCAGTAAACGTTGGGCATAACCTTCGGGGAATGAACGCACTCGGCCAGTTGAGTCAGTTACAACGTGTCCGGTTTCTCCTTCAGAGATTATCTGCCCATTGGAGACTCTAACTATCTCATAGCCGAACCGCAGCGAACGACGGCGTAGCTCAGTAACGTGAGTACGAATCAACAGCTCATCATCGTAATAGGCAGGCGCCTTGTAGCGGCAATAGCTTTCCGCTACGACGAGAAAGGCGTCTTCGTTCTCTTCCAAGTCGCGATAGGAAAAGCCACGCACGCGGCAAAACTCGGTTCGGCCAATCTCGAACCAGATGAGGTAATTGGCATAATAGACAATGCCCATCTTGTCGGTTTCGGAGTAACGAACGCGCAAGAGCGTTTCGTGCCATTCTCCGAATACATCTTCAGGGGCGGCGCTTGTCATCTGAGCCGTATGCCTCCAAACTCTTTAGAGAGAGATTGCCTGTGAATCGCAAACCGCAATCTAGCTGGAACGTTTAGCGGACTATAAGAGTGAAAGCCAGACTATGTCAAAGCAAATTAGCCGATTTCTAGCCCTCTTGATGGTGTTCTGCCTGATTGCCCTGGCCGTTGTCGCTGGCAGCTCGGCCGCAGTGTCTCGACCGCAGGGCGCCAGCGCTGCCACCAGCGTAACCCGGAATGCCGCCATCATCGCGACAACCAATGCGGTTCTGAAGGAAACCAGCGAGATCAGGGAGCTTCCGATTCTCCGGCCGGTCAAAAGTGGCGCGCAGTCGCGAGTAGAAATTGAGCGAATGGTGATAAAGAATCTCGATGAAGAGACGACCCCTGCCGAAATGCACGCGACGGAGCTCGCGCTGAAGAAACTCGGACTGGCTCCGGCTGAATTTCAATACCGGACATTCATTATCAAACTCCTTACCGAGCAAGTCGCGGGCTATTACGATCCAAAGGCTCAGGAGTTTTATCTGGCCGATTGGATAGAGCTTGAAGGACAAAAGCCAGTAATGGCTCACGAGCTGACACACGCGCTGCAGGATCAACATTTCAATCTGCGGCGCTTCGAGAAGTGGCCGAAGGGAGATTCCGACGCTGAGCTTGCTGGCCACTCTTTGGTTGAAGGCGACGCCACACTCTCTATGACCATCTACATGGCGAAAAACCCGCTGGTAGCGCTCGCGTTCATGCGCTCGCTTGGCTCCGCGAGCACAGCATCTGAACAATTCAAGCAAGCACCGCGCGCGCTCCGCGAATCGCTCGTGTTTCCTTATGAACAGGGGTGCGAATGGGCCACTCAGCTTTACAAGCGAGGCGGTTGGAGTATGATCTCAGAGGCTTTCAGGAAGCTGCCGCAGTCAACCGAACAAATCCTGCATCCGGAAAAGTATTTTGCTCACGAAACACCTGTTAAGGTCGCACTGCCTGAAGTGCGAAATCTTTTAGGCACAAACTGGAAAAAGGTTGACTACGACGTCAACGGCGAGTGGAGCTATTACCTGATACTCGATCAGTTCTTAAATGCTCCCGCAGAGTCGAAACGAGCCGCTGCCGGATGGGCCGGAGATCGTTTTGAGCTTTACGAAGGACCGAAGCCCGGAGACGTTTTTATTGCCCAACTCACCGCCTGGGATACGGAGAACGATGCGCGCGAGTTTTTCGATGCCTACGCCAAACGCACGGGGCGGCGGTATGAGGCTGCCCAAGCAACAGAGATAACTTCAGTTCAGCGCGAAAACGAGCGTCATACCTGGAAGACAGACGAAGGGGGCGTGGTTGTAGAGCTCCATGGCTCGCGCGTCCTTATTGTTGAAGGCATCCCCGACGGAGTGGATGCAAAGATTCTTCTCAAAACACTGTGGCAGTAAGGCCGAAAAGACCAGGTTTGCGAATTAAAGTGCAGGGCAAGCCTAAAGAACCACTCGTTGTCTTGTGACCTTTGCTGTGTTAATTTGTGCCCACATAGGCTTTCAAATCAAACTTAGCTAACCTGAAGTGCCTTCAATAAGGGCTGGCGCTGCCGCTCTGAATCATGAAGAAGTCTGACGCCCGACCGGCTGCGAGAGAATCCTCCAAACGTTTGCGAGAATTGACTGCGGAACTGCAGCGGCTTGAGGTAAAGTTGCGCCTCGGCGGTGGTCCTGACAAGATCGACCGACAGCACGCGCAAGGCAAACTCACCGCCCGCGAACGCATCAATCTTCTCCTCGACAGAGATTCCTACGCGCAAGAGATCGGACTGTTGGTTGCTTACGACCAGTACTCTGGCGGTGCGCCAGGCGCTGGCGTAGTTACTATGGTGGGGCGCATCGAGGGACGCGAAGTCGTCGTGGTTGCAAACGATGCGACAGTTAAAGCGGGTTCCTGGTGGCCCGAGACGATCAGGAAAATTCTGCGGGCGCAGGAGATCGCGATGCGCTCACATGTTCCAATCATCTACCTGGTCGATTCCGCGGGCGTGAACCTTCCTTTTCAGGGCGGAGTTTTCCCGGGTCAATACGGCGCCTCACGAATCTTCTATTACAACTCCATAATGCGGCGCTACCTGAAGATTCCGCAGATATCCGCGGTGATGGGGCCGTGCATCGCCGGGGGCGCATATCTGCCAGCGCTCTCCGATATTATCGTGATGGTTGATGGTACCTCGTTTATGGGATTGGGCGGCGCGAATCTGGTGAAAGGAGCCACCGGCCAGACGATCGATAACGAGACTCTGGGTGGAGCGCGCGCGCACAATGAGCTGTCCGGAGTCGCTCATTATCGCGCGTCAGATGACAAAGCGTGCGTCGCCAAGATCAGAGAGTTTGTTTCCGAGCTTCCCGTAAATTCTCCGAGTTCAGTTGCGATCACGAAGAGTGCCGAGTCAGCGCGTCCGGCTTCCGATCTTTACGACATCATTCCGGAAGACCACCGGCAACCTTACAACATCCGGCACGTGCTCGATTGCATTCTTGATGATGGTCATCTCGACGAGTTTCAGGCTGATTATGCAAAGGAGATGATCACCGGCCATACTCGCATTCGCGGAATTCAAGTTGGGCTGATCATGAATAATCGCGGAATGATTCGTCCCCCAGGTGGTGGTCCGCCGAGGTTTGGAGGAATCGTCTACACTGAATCAGCGGAGAAGGTCGCCTACTTCATCGACACGTGCAACAGGCATCACACCCCGTTGCTTTTCATTCAAGATGTTTCGGGGTTCATGGTCGGACCGGAAGCCGAGCATTCCGGCATCATTCGCGCAGGAGCGCGATTTGTCGAGGCAATGGCTACAGCGGCGGTGCCGAAAATTGTATTGACTCTGAACCACGCATCGGGCGCAGGTTATTACGCGATGGCCGGGCAGGGGTTTGATCCCGACTTCATTTTCAGTTGGCCGACTGGACGCATGGGAGTGATGGAAGGCGACTCGGCTGTCCAGGCAGTTTTTGGCAGCCAATTGGAAAAGCTCAAACGAAATGGAGAAGAGCCTGACGAGCAACTCAACACCGAGATGGATAAAGTGCGTGAGACTTACGAGATGGAACTCGACGCTAAGTATGCTGCGGCGCGTGGTTTTGTCGACGCGGTGCTCACGCCGGAATCTACACGCGATGCTCTTGAACTGTCTCTGCGTACAAGTTTGAATTACAGTGGTCCGCACCTGGGCCAGTTTGTGCTGCCAGGCTCGGTGGTGTGACTGCTCGGACCATTTTGCCGGAGACTGACACTGCGGAGGGTCTAAAGGCTGGAGTATTGTGACTCTCGACTCCAGACTTTAAACTCCAGACTGACTACATGAAACAAATTCGCATAGCGGCCGGACAGGGTTTCTGGGGCGATCTTATAACGGCACCGGTGCGCCAGGTTGAAGGCGGACCCATTGACTACTTGATGCTCGATTACCTTGCGGAAGTGACGATGTCGATTATGCAGAAGCAGCGATCGCGCGATCCTGCCGCGGGCTATGCTAAAGATTTCGTGCCTTTGATCAAACACATCCTGCCGACCTGTGTCGAACGCAATATTCGCGTTACCGCGAACGCCGGAGGAGTAAACGTCGAAGGTTGCGCGAATGCGGTGCGCGAGGTTGCTCGAGAGCTTGGGCTTTCTGGGAAAGTTCGTATCGGAATCGTGACCGGCGACGACATCATGTCGCGCATCGATGAATTACTAGAGCGGGGTATGGAGCTGCGTAATATGGACACTGGCGAGCGGCTGGCAACGGTTCGCGATCGCATCCAGAGTGCAAATGCTTATCTCGGCGCGTGGCCTATGGTTGCAGCCCTAAATGGTGGAGCGCAGATCGTCATTACCGGCAGGGCCACTGACACAGGTCTAACTCTGGCGCCGATGATTCACGAGTTTGGTTGGGCCGCTGATGATTGGAACCGGCTAGCCGCAGGCACGATCGCGGGTCACATCATTGAATGCGGGGCCCAAGCCTCGGGCGGCAATTGCCAGTACGAATGGCGCAGTATTCCTGATCTTGAGGACGTTGGATTCCCAATTGCGGAAGCGTCGCCTGACGGAACGTTTGTTATCACCAAGCACGAAGGAACAGGCGGCCGCGTGAACATTCCTTCAATCAAAGAACAATTGGTTTATGAAATGGGGGACCCGCACGAGTACATCACTCCGGATTGCGTTGCTGATTTTACAACTATCCTCCTCGAAGACGGAGGGCCCGATCGCGTGCGCGTATACGGCATTGAGGGACGACCGGCAACTGAGTTTCTCAAAGTTTCCATAAGCTACTCTGCCGGTTTCAAGGCTGTCGGCACTCTCGTTTACGCGTGGCCAGATGCTTACGAGAAGGCCCAAGCAGCCGATAAGATCTTGCGGGCGCGTTTGGACCGACTCGGGCTAAGCTTTGATCAGGTGCTGACCGAGTTTGTTGGCGCTAATGCTACTCACGGTGCATTGGCCGGTGATCCACCAAGGGATTTACCGGAAGTGCAGCTACGCGTCGGCGTGCGTGGCGAGAATAGAAGTGCGGTCGAGAGATTCACTAAAGAGATTGCGCCTTTGATTCTTACCGGTCCACCGGCGGTGACGGGTTTTGCCGGCGGTCGACCGAAGGTCGAAGAGATCGTTGCCTATTGGCCGGCGCTGATTCCCAAGGAAGAGATCACGCCGCGCGTTGAAGTTATTGAAGCATGAGCGGGGCGAGACGCGGTCGTTGGGGGTTATCGGTGAAGAGTGAAGGGAAGTGACGCGGGTGTTTCCCCCAACTTCGGACTAAGCTTAACTGATCGACTCGTGGGTTAAGTCCGTAAGATGCGAATCCAACTAATAAAGCTTGCGCACGCGCGTTCTGGCGATAAAGGCGACACGGCCAACGTCGGATTGATTGCGCTACGCAATGACTTCTATCCAATCCTCATTCGTGAGGTAACAGCAGAGCGTGTGAAGCAACACTTCAAAGGCATTTGCAAAGGTCAGGTCGAAAGATTCGAGCTGCTAAATCTCGGCGCGCTCAACTTTCTGCTGCATGAAAGCCTGGGCGGGGGCGGAACTTTGTCTTTGATGACGGATGCGCAGGGGAAGACGTTCTCGACAGCACTTCTCAGGATGGAAATTGAGATCTCCGATGACGAAGCCCGCAGGCTTGAGTTGAATTGAGCAATCGGACCAGATGACCTCAGAACCGGCAATAAGGCACGACTACGCCCAGCTTGACGGAGTTAGGTTGCACTACGCGGAGTGTGGCAGTGGCAATGAAGAACTGGTACTGCTGCTGCACGGCTTTCCGGAATTTTGGTATTCGTGGCGGAATCAGTTGTCAGCACTGGGAAAGCGTTATCACGCGGTCGCTCCTGACATGCGCGGCTACAACTTGAGCGACAAACCTCCGCGAGTGGAAGACTATAGAATTGATCTACTGGTTGAGGATGTAATTGGTCTCATCCACCACCTTGGTGCGAGCAAGGCCGCAGTGGTCGGTCATGATTGGGGCGGCGCTGTGGCTTGGGCTGTTGCCCACAAATATCCCCAGCACGTCTCCAAACTCGCGGTATTTCAGGTGCCGCCAGCCGCGGCGTGGCGAGCGAACATGACGTTTCGACAGTTGCGGCGAAGTTGGTACATGTTTTTCTTTCAGCTCCCGGCGGTGCCTGAATGGTCGATACGCAGGAACAACTTCGCTGGCCTGGAGCGTGTGTTCAAAGATACGGTGGCCAGAAAGGGTAGCTTCTCCGATGGTGACATTGAGCTTTATAAGGAAGCCATGCGCCAGCCGGGGGCGCTGACGGCCTCGATCAATTACTATCGCGCGAACGTTCGGCGCGTGATGTTTCGTCGGCGGGATGAAAATAATGCAAAACGTGATGGCCGGATTCGCGTGCCGACGCTTTTCATTTTCGGCGAACAAGACTTCGCAATTATTCCTGAAACAGTACGTGGGGTAGGAAATTATGTCGATGCGCCCTATCGCGAAGTTCGCATCCCTGATAGTGGCCACTGGGTGCAGAACGAGGCGGTCGATGAAGTGAATTCTGTTCTGCTTGATTTCCTCCTCAAATCCCGAATGAGCTCCGCTTGAAGGTTCTAAAGTAGGACT
>JBGPNE010000117.1:0-7129 GCA_041487335.1 Pyrinomonadaceae bacterium | reverse complement strand
CACTAAAATTGAATTAGTGATGGCGAGGATCTCCTTCGATATGAAACCCGATGTGAGGATACGAAATCCTCAACTAGCAGAACCCACACTAGCCGGCAAGCTCTGCGCGATCAGCGGCACGATGCGACGGGGAACGGCGATCGCTTCTTTGATGTGGCGTGCCTTCGTGAAATGGCCCGCGACGTAGATTCCACGCACGTTGGTCTCAAAGGTTTCAGGATCATAGACGGGAAGTTCAGTGAGCTTGCCAGGTACAGTCTCTACTCCTAACTTCTTCAGCAGCGTCAGGTCGGCATCGCTGCCAATCAGAACAAAGACTACATTGTTAGGAATCGTCAGCCTCTCACCTTCGTCAGTCGTCAAGGTGACCGCACGCTCCGTGATCTCGACAATCTCTTTGTAGAGGATTACCCGCAGTCGTCCTGCTTCGACCTCGTGTTCGAGCGGTGTGCGCACCCAGTGTTTCATCGCGCCCTTCTTTGGATCGCGATTTTCCCAGTCCTCGCGCCAGATTGCCATCGTTGTGCGCGCGCCTTCTTCAGAAAGAAAGAGCGCCGCTTCCGCCGCACTATTGCCTCCCCCGATCACGAGCGCGTCTTTGCGAACGTATGGATAGGGCTCGACAAACGTGTGATGCACTTTCGAGAGGTCTTCGTTCGGAATATTCAGCCGCCGCGGGTAAGCCATTGCGCCAATGGCAAACAGAACGCGCGCCGCTTTGTATTCCCCTCGGCTGGTGCTAACAAGAAAGCCTTCAGAATCGAGGCGCCCAACATCGGTCACTTCCTCGTCGGTATTTATGTTCAAGTTCTGATCTAGTACGAAGTGAATGTAGTGAGACAGAAGCTCTTCGCGCGTAGGTTTTTCGCGCACGGGCCTCAAACTTCCTTCCCGCATCTCGAGTTCATTGGGAGTGGAGAAGAGAGTTCGTCCAACCGGGTAGCGGCGGATTGTGTCGGCGATCGTTCCTTTCTCGATCACTACGTAGCTCAAGCCTTCGCGCGCTGCGGCGTCCGCGGCGGAGAGCCCCGCCGGTCCGGCGCCGATGATCAGAAGATTGAGTTGTGCTTCTGTCATAGCATCAGCTCACCGCGCATTACAACGACCGATGGCCCACCGACGCGCACTTCTTCGACTGCTCCAAACGCTCCTTTAATCTCAATTTTGATGCGGCTTGGGCGATTGATGAAATCTCCCTGCTCGATCACGAAGCTAAATCTGCCGCCATAAGGTTCAAGAGTGACTGCGTGGTGGTGTACCAGATAAGCACCCAGTGCACCCGCCGCGCTACCCGTTGCTGGATCTTCGGAGATATTGTCAGCGGGCGCGAAAAGTCGTGCATGTGCGCGCGCGTCGCCTGAGTCAATCGTCTCGCGTGTGAAAGCGTAGCACGCGATGCCACCGGCGCGTGTGTAAACCTCGGCGAGGAGAGCTTCATTAACACGACAATGACGGAGGTCGGCGAGAGATCGAATCGGCACGGCCAGCGAAGGCAATCCTGTGGAGATAACTTGAATCGGCAAGTTCTCGTCGAGGTCTTCTCTTGAGCGACCGAGCGCGCGCGCGATCTCAGCCTGTTGGTGCCAATCGTCAATCTCGGTTTGAATCTCGAACTTGCCTTGCGTCATTACAACTTGCACCGGCTGCCCATCTTTGAATTCTATGTCAACTGGAAGAACGCCAATTCCCACCTCGTGCTCGATTCGCGTCCAGCCAAGGCCATTGTCTGGCAAGGGCACAACACCTTCGCGAGCGAGGGCGTTCCAAGTCCCCACCACCGGATGACCGGCGAAAGGAATCTCGCGAACGGGTGTGAAAATGCGCAAGCGGCGCAAGGTCCTTTCGTCTTGCGGCGGCAGAACGAAAACTGTTTCCGATAGATTCATCTCTCTCGCGATCTTTAGCATCTCCTCATCGCTTAATCCTTCGCCTTCAGGAAAGACTGCGAGGGGGTTGCCGCAAAAAGCGCGATCCGTGAAAACGTCGAGTTGAATAAGACGATACTTTCGCACCCTAGAGAGCCCTCTCTTTACCAGAAGATGAATACATGATCGCGAGAGACCGTCATTTGGGTCAAGCGATTCTCCGCTGTATTGTGCTTTCGAACTAAAGAGGTATCTTGGCGGCAGGGATCTCAAATCCTCTTGCGAAGCCACTCACGAAGCCAATCTTTCAACTCAGGGTCCGTCGTTCCACCCGCGTCGTCAGTCAACTGGTCGACAGCCTTGGCGATTACTGTGTATAGATCAAGTTTATTTGTCCCCTCGCCGCAAAGTTGGTCCATGATGTGCGAACCCAACATGCGGTAGCTCTCAAACTGCGGCTCGTCGAAAAACTGATCGGCGGTGGATTGGTGCGGGAACGCCGGATAACTCTTCTTGTATTCCAGAACGTCGCGTGGCTCGTCGCCGTAAACCGCTGGTTTGATGTAGAGCAGGACGCCATCCTGGACATTCGGGCCACGATCAATACAGCTATAACGGATTTTGCCTATGGCCCAGTACATACCTTTTCCCTTTTCGGGGGGCGGGGACTCGGCGTAAATTGGGACGCTGGTAAATTCGATGGGCACGCTGAAGTCGATGCGTATCTTGCGCACAGCATTGCCTAGATCGGTGAAACGATAGTCCTCATCTTGAGCGCCATCACTGACCACGATGATATGACAGCGACGGAGAACCATCTCGTAAAGCGCCAGATTTTCGAAATGCCCACCGTCGGTCAAGTAGACATACTTGTTCTGGTCGTCGGTTAATCCAAAGGCTTCGGAGATAATTGGAGCGACTGAGTACTTAGGAGCCCGGCGATCGTAAGTTTCATCTCCGGCAGGCCCGGGATTGCCGAGCCACCATCCTAGCCGCACGTTGAAAAAGGTCAGCAACAAGGAGATGACCGGAGAGGTGGTGTAGTAGCCCATATTGGAACTGGCGGCGGCTCCCGAAATAGCGGCTGCTGTGCCTATAGAAATGCCGCCCGTGCCTCCGCCGCCATAGATCCTGGAATTCCTGTAGCCCAAACGAAAACACCCGGAATGCAACGGGGTGACGCTAAATGGTTCGGCTTTTCGCTGTTGCCAGGCGAGATTATGTCCACCTACAAGATTGAGAGTGGTATTGACTACATGCAACAACTTGTATGGAGGAGGAGGGTACTGGCAGGGACGAAGTGTGTTGGGATAAGCCTCTTCCAGTATCAAACGATTCAGTAAGAGGTGATAATCGCTCCGTAAAGATTCTTCACGCAGGAAGTTAGCGGCGTGATCATTCTCTATAGCATTCCGTATTTCGGCGATCCTCCTGGCTTGCAGAAAGGGCTGCGAGATATCCTGCTTATAGAGACTTGAGCTCTCCAGCGCCCCGTTCAAATCATTACGCAACGAGGCAGTGAGACGGGATGAAGGGGTCGAAGTAATAGGAATGGCATTGAGGTTCTGAAGGAGATTGTTCTCGGAGAGATACCTTGACAGTGGCTGGGTATCGTCTTGTAGCTCACGTGCGAGTCGCACCGGATCAATAAAATCGCTCTCATCGAATAGCGCTGGGCGCAACTCATGCATGTGAATGTCGTCTGCCGGGTCGAAGCCCGTGAATGGATTGGGATTCCGCTCGTTACCGGGACGTGAAGCTCCCAGAAACGCACGGATCAAACGGTTGCGATATCCTGCGTGCAGAGAAAAAAGGTTGAGATTGATAAATCGGGCCAGCCCCATACCGAAACCAAACATAACGAGTCCCAGACCTAGAACGAACCAGGTTGACGTATGGTGCAGGACATTCATGTGAACAATCTTGGCCCCGGTGAAGACATTGGGAGCCGCGACCGCCGAGTGGATATATTCAACGTACTTGCTGAATCCGGGGTCTGGTACATTCGTGAGCCAGTTATGCAACATCCTGGGGAGCTTATTATTGGCGAGAAGTGCGAGTCCCTGGATGATGCCGGTGGTGAAGAGGGACAATGCGGCAACGAGAGCCGCAATGAAGACAAGTGCCAGTATTGGCAGGGAACGACTCATCAAGGCTGAGAGCAGACCAACTTTTGACTTCTCCTGATCGGCGGCGGGCGTTTCTTTGGCAGGTGTCTTGGAACTGCGCCCGAGAAGAATGGCCAGCAGACCAGAAAGGCCGCCGAGGGAAGCGAGAAGCTTTGGGGCACTCAATAGAGCGATCGGGCCGAAAATCACGAGGGTGTTGGACACGCACCAGGCGATGATCGCAATCAGGACCCAAGCGCCAAAGCGGGACCACCATTCTCGGTCTTCATCATCAATGCGCGGACTGACGCTTGATAGGCCAACGAAAAGTGTGGCGCCGGCCAGGAAGACCAGCATGAACACTGGCACGGCAAAACAGGCATACAATTCAGTGGTCCACGTCGGCCAGGTCCATTCTGGTCCTGTTGACCAGTAAGTCCATGGAAATGGTTGTCCCGTCTTTCCAAGATTGGTGTACCCGACGACTGGGTTCTCCCAGAGACTGTGTAGCCCTGACATCAACCACAACAAGATCCCTCCAACGATACCCGCCACGAGAAGGGCGCCCAGTTCGTACAGGTTGATGTCTTTCCAGTTTCTATAATTGAAAACTCGCCGCAGGATTAGAGAAGCGATTAGCCAGCCGAGAAAGGTAAAGAGGACTCCAAAGAGCAGGAATTTCCACCACGGTGTGGATTCTAAACTCGCACTTGACCAGGCCCAATAGGTGGTGAGGCAGGTAGCCGAGATGATCTGTGGCAGCAGACAATACAATAGAAAGCTTCTCTGACCTGCGCGGCGACCCCAGAAACGACTGCGCTTCTTCAGCATTTCCCTGATGCCTGGACGATTAAAGCTGATGTAGGCAAGCGCCCAGACGCCAAGCGCGAAACCGATAGCTAAGAAGATGTGTCGGCCATAGAAATCTTTTTGCAATCCGAAAAGACTGACCGGCAAAGATTTTTGCTCCGGCTGCTGCGGCTGCGCCAGCGTCACGGTCACTACGAGACGTGGGACAGTCAGGACCGCAATGAGCAGTGGAACAAAGACCAGCCAATTCAGCAGCAGATTCCGCAGATAGATACCCACGAATGTCCACGTGTCTGCGGTGAGTAGTCCGACCTTAGGAGTGAGAAAGCTACTGTACTCGCGCAGGTAGTGAACCGGCTGCGGGTCCGGGTCAATTTTTGAGATGGGGGCGCTGTTCGCCAGTTCATTCGTGACACCCGCCAGCCCCTTTGGCTGGCGATGAATCCACGCTGTCAGCCAGCTTCCAATGTAGCCGCCGCCCGAAACCGTGGAGAGATAATCAAACTTGCTAAGCAAATCATGGCGCGCCAACCCTTGAAGAAGTCCGAGCGCAAACGTCCCACTTCGGATGCCGCCACCCGAAAGACATAGGGCTTTCTGTTTCACCGTATGGAATCGCTGACACATTGCGGCAAGCCGAATGTTATGAATTTTCTCAAGCGATTCGGGGAAAGTATCTTCCAGGAGCAGTCGGTTCAATTGGGCTAGGGCATCGCCCTGAAAGGTTTCCGGTGATGAACGCAGATGGATGAGCCGCTTGCTGGCGTTGCTTAGCCACTCATCGGCGAAACGATCGCGGTGGTAAAGGACACGATCGTTTAGTAACTCACTAAGCTGTTGCTCAAGCGGCTTCGTGAGTTCTGCTGGCACAGAGCGCGGATTCCCTCCGCTCTGTTGCCAATCGCACAACCCTTGCAGCGTTGCGTTGTCAATTTTTTGAAGGAGATATCTCTCCAGTTCTATCTTGATCCACTCGTATGGTTGGATATTCCGAAGCGGAGACGGTATTGGCAGGGGTTGCTGTGGTTCTTTGTGCTGGAGCAGACTGTTTGCGAAGCGAACTGGATCTTTAATATGGCCTTGATGAAATCGCCAATCAAGCCTGGCCTCGACGGGTCGCCACTTGTTCTCATTCTCTTCGTCGGGCAATTCAACGGTTAACCCATCTGCGGAAATCGGCCCA
This sequence comes from Pyrinomonadaceae bacterium, assembly GCA_041487335.1. GTDB lineage: Bacteria > Acidobacteriota > Blastocatellia > Pyrinomonadales > Pyrinomonadaceae > PSRF01. Next base: position 1,163 of record JBGPNE010000117.1, on the reverse strand, counting down.
TGCAAACTGATATATTCCTCTTCCAGCACCTGGAACGCGTGAAGAGGGATTTCGGGGGAGGTCTGTGTGGGCCATCCGTTAGGCATTCAACTGCGCTCCTTCCCGTCGAGCCAACTCGAAGGAACCGTCGTTTTTGAATGAAATCCAAAGAGGCTGGAACAAGGAGGAAGCGAGAAATCGCAGGCCCTGAGGACCAGCCCGTAACCTGTGCGAGGCGGGCGCACGATATTACAAGAGTTGGCGGCCGTCAATAGGAATTCGTTAGAAGACTCATTGCTGATCTCCTTCGTCCTTAGGAAACACAGCTAGCGTATTGCTACCGAACGCAGATCATCGCAAAGACGTCTTAGTTGTATGAAGCAGACTTGGCGCGTCGCCGGCTACTAACTTCTCTTTAGGATGATCTCTGGTATGAACCCGCAGATCGTCAGAACGGCATTCGTTTGTCACCAAGCGCAGACCTTCGCCGGGTGAAATGTTTGGGCGCCTCCTGACATTATTGTTGGATTAAGGATTATTGGACTAAGAGGGAAGTTTACTCACCCCTCAGCATCCGTCAGACAAAGGCGGGGGTTCGGCGATGTTTCTGCGAGTTAGCGAGGGCAATCTGAAGAAAATGTCGTCATAAAGCTTCGCAGCTTCGCGCAACTATCGCGGCACTGAACACAATTACCCATCCCGTTGACTACAATCTGCTGTTGTTGACTACAATCTGCTGAAGAACAATCTGCCTGAAGAACAATCTGCCTGAAGAACAATCTGCCTTGACAGGTTTGTTGCAGGGGAGTATAAGGCGCATGATCTGGCTACTTTCGAACCTAGTCGGTAGCCGCACGCCGAGCGGAGTACTCCCTTTTTGAATTAAACGCGCTTTCGCGACCCACCTTTTGATTGCGATTGTCGCACTTGCTCACTAAAAACCGTTGTCATGATCTGCGACCCTTTTCTTTTCATCAGTCGAACGGTCAGCCTGGCTGCCGCTGACCGGTATCACTGAGCAACCCGTCTCTCCATGAGAAAGGAATTCGGTAATGTTTGGTTCTGAAATACTCGATGTCGCACATTAATCTCGGTGAATGGATTCTTAGACTTTTCGGCTGGCTGTTAACGGGTTTCGCAGTGTCACTTGGCGCGCCATTCTGGTTTGACCTGCTGAACAAGTT
>JBGPNE010000116.1:0-7179 GCA_041487335.1 Pyrinomonadaceae bacterium | reverse complement strand
CTCGGGATGTTCAGCGATGTAAAGAGCGACTTCTCCAAGCGCGTCCGGGGTGATCTCGTCGTCCTGGTCCATCAACATGATGTAATCGCCGCGCGCAAGCTCGGCCGCCGAGTTGGTCGCGCGACTGATGTGGCCGTTAGTTTCGCGAACGATGACGCGAATCCGCGGCTCGCGGTCCGCCCAACGTTCAAGAACACCTCTCACTGCCGGATCAGTGCTCGCGTCGTCTGCGATGCACAATTCCCACTCGTCGTAGACCTGATCTATTACGCTTTGAATGGCTCGGTCCAGGAACTCGAGCGGGGGATTGTAGACCGGCATCAAGACGCTCACGACAGGACGCATAGCGATCTTTGACAGTCTCTCGCCAAGCAATTCCTCTCGCCGCGAATTCCACTCGTTGACCTCAAGCCAGGCTTCGTATGGATCGATGGATTGACGTATTTGAAATGCAGAGGCGGCGCCTTGTACAAAGTGACGGCCCGTTGCTTGTCCATCATTTTGTTGATTCCACGCGCGCAGCGTCCTGCGCACCGCCCCTGGCAGTTCCTTCAAACCAGGCAAGTGGCCATTCTGGGCGCGACGGTTTCGGGCGCGTTCCATTGAGAATCGAGCGAACTGCTCAATGGTGGACCGACTCTGTGCCTCCTTTTTGTGACCGTTCGCAATTCCGGCTCGGCGCTTGAATGCCCTCCTAAAGATGAGCCTGCCAATTCGGAAATAACTGGCGGAATCAAAAGGGTCCAGCCTCAGGCCGATAACCTCCGGCCCGAGTAGCAGGTAGTTCTTTTGTTCACCGCCGGGCTCCCCCAAGTCGTAGCTGTCAGCTTCGTTGTAGCCCTTTCCACGATCAACGTACAATCGCGCGTGCCCTCTGACCGGGCATTCCGGCTCGATGTCGGTTTGAACCTCGACCCATCCCCTGGGCCACCCGGTCACGTTGAACTGAGGATCATCGCCCGTGGACTCCCACCTTCCAGGACCACCCGACATGTGCAGCTCATTCATAGGCTCGAGAGATGCACGGTACTCGCGTCTGAGCAAGGTATCTAACGCACTACGTGCCCAGTCGAAGGCTGGAAGCAGAAGACGATACTTAATGCGGCCGTACCGACTCAGGAGCTTCCACGCAAGCGAGCGCGTTATGCTCTGAAGCTGCCTCTCAAGCTCCAGTAGCTTGCGGTCCTTTTCCCGAAGTTCCGTCTGTTTGTCTAAGAGGTGTTGGTCCTGTTCGCGAAGCTGGCTCTCTTTTGTCGTGAGCTCTTCTATCACTTGGGTCAAACGCTCTTGCTCGGCTGCTAGCTGGGCACGCAACCCAATTTCGCGATTTGCACCGTCAAGCTGCGATGCCTGCGCCTCTCTTTCCCGGCTGGCCGCTTCCGCTAGAAACGCTCGTTCCTTCTCCTGCATGTGCTCCGCGAATTGCCGGCGCTCGGCATCGAACTCGGCTTTCAAGTCTTCAAAGGCGTTCTCGCGCTCTGCTATTTTGGCTTGCAACGCTTCGGCTGCTTTTTGTTTCTCAGCTATCTGTGATGAAAGCGACTCGGTTGTAACCGAGAGTTCGGCTTGCGCGTTCGCCAACTGCGTCGAAAGCGATAGAATTTCTCGTTCTCGCTCCATTTGAGACTGAAGGGTCTGAAAGGCCTTTCCCTCTTCCTCCAACTGCAAGGAAAATGATTGTGTCGTTGCGAGCAGCCGGGCTGTAGCGTTTGCGACCTCGGCTTCAAGGGTTTTAATCTCTTCGTAAATAATTTCTTGAAGGCGGTCTGAGAAGCTCATCGATAGGTGTAGGAACCAGGGTCGCTCATCATCTCTTGCAGGCACATTGGCGAGCAGAAGCTGGGGATCTTCGTCAATACACAGAAACCTGTAAGGCCGGCGTCGGCTCAAGCGCGCGATGCCGGATGCCGGGACCAGTCCCGCAAAGTCGTTCTCAGCAGACCAAGAGGCCAGTAGATCCAGCTTGTCAGTTGCAGTTGCATCGCCGGCATACAGCGCTATGGAAGTGATCTCTCCGTAGGCAGGGCGGTTGCCAGGGTCGATCCGCAGCGGACCCCGCGCATTCACAGGAATGCGAAAAGAGTATTCGCGCGATTGTCCATCGGGCACCAGAAGCTCTTCGAGAGAATGTTCTTCAGAGAATCCTTCATCCTGATACCAGAACAGTTGTAAGACGATTCTTCTGTTGCGTTCTTCCCGGTGCCGGATAAGTTCAAGGTTCGAGTGCCACTCGCGCGTTTGCCCCGCTCGTCGACTCTTGAGGTTCTCTTTGGGTTGCGGCAGTGTGCGGTCTGTGTGGGCCAATGCGCGCTGCAACTTTTCGGATTCGACTCGTAGCGTTATGCCGTGACCGAGTTGAAAAAAGAAGTCTCGAATTCTGATTGCGTCCTCGACATTCGACTTCAGCAGCGCTTGAAACTCCTTTGAGCGCTCTTTTCCAACGGCAAGCACGCCCAGCCCGTGGCCGTGCAGAAACTCGAAGTATGGATACTTTTCCTTAAGCTGGTCCCAAAAGAGGCTGACGCCGAAATCTCGCTCTCGAACGTTCGTATCGTGGAAAAGCACGACACCATCGTGGCTCAACTTTGCTATCCACGACTCGAAATCGTGGCTGACTGCTTCGTAGGTGTGATAGCCATCAATGTGCAGAAGGTTGACGGCGCCATCCGCAAAATGCTTCAAGGCGTCATCAAAGGTGCTCTGTATCAGGCTCGAGAAACTCCCGTAAAGCGGGTCATGGTGAGCGCGCAGATCGTCCAAAACATTGGCGTCGTAGAGACCGGCGTGCGAGTCTCCCTGCCATGTATCAATTGCATAACAGCGCGTGGCGAGATTCAACCCTTTTACCGCCTGGCAAAACGCGCAATACGAATCGCCGGACTCCGTCCCCAGTTCCACGATAATCTCGGGTCGCAAGAGGTCAACCAGGAACATCGCGAACGGAATGTGCTCGTGCCATGCCGACAGTGGCGTGACACGCTTGGGGGATGACAGGCAAATGGGATGATCTAGCGGATTCAGCATCGTCGGATTGCTCGCGCCTAGGATGCAGCATACCTGAACTGCTTCATCGAGTATACTTTGAACGACAGCGTGCCAGGCACGGCGATATGATCTTTGAAATGCGGCAACGCTGAGTCGTTCGTAACCGACCCGCCTGCGATGTTCAACGAGTGGACCGGCGAATCGTCCATAAGGTCAATGAAAAAATAGAATCGTTTGCCTGAAGAGTTGGGTACGGGGTCGAAACAAAAGATACTCCACGCGCCGTGTTCTTCCGACGACCATTCGATTTGGGCGACCGCGAGGTCCGAATCGCTCACCGGGGACTCCCGCAGATGCAATCTTGCAAAGCGTTGATTCTTGTCTCGCGCTGGTTTGAATTTGACGGCAATTGCGCACAGGTCATTCTCTTGTGCGAGGAACGCCTGCCCGATGGATGATCGGCTGTCAATTTGATAGAGAGCCTCATCAGATGTCTCTTGTGCAAGAGTGCAAACCATCGATTCGGGCTTGGAAAAATCCACAGCAAAGGCATGCCCCTCCAGGCTCAGACTCGGGTTGTAATAACTGTCGCCGCTCAACTGGCGGTGCCAGCGCGCTCGCAGACGCGCTTCTTCTTCCGGATACCGGTTTAATCCTCGCGTCGCTGACTCCTGATGATATAAAAGCGCATACGGCGTGTAGATGATCAAATACCCCCGCTGTCTGAGACGGAGGCACAAATCCACGTCGTTGTAGCTCACGGGGAAAAGCGTTTCGTCAAAGCCTCCTTCCTCGAGGAACAGGTTGCGCCGCACCATCAAGCACGCGCCGGTCACGGCGTTGTAATTTCGGATCACGTTCGGATAATTCAAATACCCGGCGCCGCTGAATCCGTCAATGTGGCGATGCGCGTGACTGACTGCGCCGCCCACGCCTAAGAGAATACCAGCGTGCTGTATGCGCCCGTCCGGATATAGAAGCTTTGCGCCGACCGCTCCCACTTCCGGGCGCTGGGCATGCTCGAGCATCGCCATTAGCCATTCGGCGCTGATGACCTCCGTATCGTTGTTCAAAAGCAGCAGGTAGTCACCGCTAGCCTCCTGTGCGGCAAGGTTATTCAGGAGGGAGAAATTAAACGGCGAGTCGCACCTGATAATGCGATGCGGCGAGCGCTCTAAATATTCCAGCGTGCCGGCGCTTCGGCTGGCGTTGTCGACGATGATGATCTCATAGTTTCGGTAATCGGTTTTCGCCTCGATGCTGGCGATGCAGCGTCGCAAGCGCACCAGTTCGTCGCGCGTGGGAATGATGATCGAGACTCGGCTGGGAGTGGCTATCTTGCGCTTCACGCGATAAAAGCCGTAAGCTCTTTCGCTCTGAACCTCACCGTCAACCCGCCGCCGGCGCAGCGCATCGCTCAACGCGCGTCGGCCAACTTCCCTTACGGCGGGCCGTGTTCTCAAAGCCGCCGAAGCCGATCCAGGAACATCTCTCCAGTGGTAGAGGATCTTCGGAATGTGCGCGATCTGGTTCGTCGCCTCCGTGAAGCGGAGAGCCAGGTCATAGTCCTGGCTGCCATCAAAGCCTTCGCGGAAAACGCCGATCCGATCCACAACGCTTTTCCGATATACGCAGAAGTGACCGAGATACATGCACGACAACAAAAGATCTGGAGACCACGCAGGTTTGAACGCAGGCTCCTTGCGCCGGCCTTTCTCGTCGAGCCGGTCCTCGTCGGAATAGATCAAGTCCGCGTCTGTTTCTTGAAGCGTTGCCGCGACCTCGTAGAGCGCGTCGGGAGTCAACTCATCGTCATGATCGAGGAGTCCGATGAATTCTCCTGTGGCCATGCCGAGGGCGCGATTGGAAGCCCGGGCGATCCCGGCGTTGCTTTCCGAAAACACGACTTTGATCCGCGCATCTCTGTCTCGATATTGCTCGAGCATTTCTCGAACGTGAGGAACGCCTGAAGCATCATCGCAGATGCACAACTCCCAATTCGGATAGAACTGATTCATCACGGACTCGAGGGCTTTGCGTAACTGGTCCGGATGCGTGTCATAGACGGGTAGGATGATGCTAATGATTGGAGTGTAGGCGAATTCGTTGATGCGCTCGACGGCTCGGTTGCGGTCGTACCGCAGCCTTTCGCACTGCGCTGCCCATTGTGCGTAAGAGACCTTAGTATCGGATTCGGCTTCCGACTTCGGACTGAGCCATGCCGCGATGCGCTGATACGCGGGTAGGGTGTATTTGTATTTGATTGGACCGTAGTGCCGGTGTAGCGGCTGCAAGCGATGCGACTTCCTTATCGCGGCGATCATCTGCGAAAGCTTATTGCGTATGACTGTTCGGAAAGTGGCCAACGTGTGTCATTCGTTTCTAACGTCGATCGCCGGGCACGATCACTCTAACCGATTCGCTCGATGAATTTCCAGCGGCGTTCGGTGGAATTGATGGTGATCGTATAGGTTCGGTCGTTGCCCTTGCCAGCGCGTTCGGCTCGGAGCCGCAAGTGATGCGCGTCGATCTGCCAGTCGGCGACGCGACAAACCATTCGGTGATCCGGGAAGTGCCCCCTTTAATGACCGCAGCAGACGCCCACCAAATCTAAGAGGTCCGCATTTGTTCAAAGGACAACCAGTGAGAACTCTGCACACTAGCGACCACCGCGCTTGACGATCCGGCTATCGGACGGGTAAAACCCTTGAGCAAAGTGACTGCTTTCCCGAACGACAAGGGAAGCAGATTGCGATCCGCATAGGGGTAGGACGCTGATTCGCGGCAGCACAGGAGAGGCCGGCCGTTTCACTGTTGCCAGGGCTGGATGACACAAGGCTCCAGGTTGTGAGAGAGTTTGTTACCGCTTCGATCTTGGGAAAAGGGAACTGCCGAAGGGGATATTGTGTTTCTTACGATTGGGAACTCCGAGGTTTTTGTGAAGTCACTGGCGTTATCCTTTGCAAGCTTGGTTGTTACTGTCACTGGATCGCAACCAGTGGGTGCGATGTATTGTAACAATCAACAGAGTCCCGCACGCGAAATACAAGAAGTCAGCTTTAGCTTGACTCGACTGCGCGAGAACCCCAACCAGTATAGTCTGGTACTATCGGATTCCGACGAGCACGTTGTTTCCGGGTCATTCTCGATGGATCAGCTAGAGATCCTAAGAGCGATAATGGTTGAAGCTGAGACGTTCGCAATGACATCAGAGGCAGTTGGTGCGAAAGAACCCATAACCACCCGGTTTTCTGACAAGCAGGAGAAGGCATTCCTTGTTGATGTCCAGAAAAGCAGTAACCTGAGTATACTCTTTCTCACGATCAAGACCGAGACGGGGCGTATGACCTGGGCTGCGGGAAGGGTCGTCAGGAGTACGAGACGCGACGAAGGATTCTTCTTCGATCTACTTGCTCGGCTCGAGGCAGCTTTGCCAAAACTACCTCGTCAGTCCAGGTGAAACAGTGCCAAGGCTCGTCAATCTCCTCAGCCCACGGCAATGGTAAAGGCGCCCCCTGCCCGAGCATGAGCCGGACAAGAGGGCGCCCGGAGACTGGAATCGTGATGCTGGGTCGCCTACTCGTGAACAGTCTGTTGGTTCACCGCTCCATCCACACCATTCCAAAACACCCTGTTGTTAATGAACCCGCGAATCCCTCCACCGGCGCTGATTTCCAGAGCCGTTGTTGAAGATGGCTACATCCTATAAGACTCAAAAGCTCCCCCTCCCAAGGCGTCACTGGATCAAACTCCAAATGTCAGGCCAAATACTCTTCAGCCGAATGTCATAGTGGATCATTCCACTATTTGAAATCGTGACCGTTTTCCCCGCAACCGTCCCGAACAGTGGAGCCGCTCCCGAAATAGACACGCTCGTATTCGGAGCATAGATCACCAAGTGAACATTGGTGCTGTTGCCAAAAGTCACGCCATTGCTTCCGCTGTAGCTCGACAGTATCCGAAGATTGGCCGGAATCCCGGTCGTGTTAGTCAAGCTTGTTGCGCCACCGGCGTTCAATGTACCCGTTATTTTGATCACGACGGGGCCATTGACCCTGAGTTGCGCGCTATTGGTCAAAGTTACGTTATGGAAACAGTAGGTCCCGTTCGCCAGCGTCGCAATGTTGACGCCACTCAGGCTCAGGTCACCGGTGCTTGAGTTATACGAATAGGTCCCGCTAATTCCGCTGTTCG
>JBGPNE010000115.1:0-7187 GCA_041487335.1 Pyrinomonadaceae bacterium | reverse complement strand
AGAGATTTCGAAGAAGCTCCTCGCCAGAGGCGCGAGCGTCCGCGCGAGAAACCGCCGCGGCGCCGAACCACTTCATTACGCGGTCGACGGCATCCCTGACTCGCACACATGGAATCCCACGGCTCAAGAGGCCATCGTCGAGTGTTTGATTGAGGCAGGAGCCGATCCGAATTCCGCGGACAAAAGCGGCGTCACCCCGTTGCACAGGGCGGTGCGCACGCGCTGCGCGGACGCAGTGCGGACGCTCCTTGCAAACGGGGCAGACCCGCGCCGCAAGAATGGGAGTGGGTCTACGCCTCTTCATCTGGCGGTTCAGAACACCGGACGTGGGGGAACCGGATCTTCGGCCTCGCGAGAGCAGCAGCGGGAGATCATCTTGTTGCTGCTGAAATACGGCGCTCGGCCGACGGACAAGGACACCTCTGGAAGGTCCGTCACCGAAAGCGTCGCAGGCGACTGGATCCTGGACGTTCTTAGAAGTTCTTGATTACGCGGTCGCTGTCCAACACAGGTCGTTGGGTGTCTCAGATGGCTAGGAGAAAACCATGAAGATCATTGGATCTGCCATAGCAATTCTTATCACGTTGCTCATTCCGGCCCATGCCACCGACGCGCAGCGGAGAGAATCAAACGCTGTGGAACCCCCAGAGGTCATGAGGCAGGTTGTCGCTGGCTACCATTCATTTTCGACGTATAGTGATCGGGGAACGGGGATTGTACGTTCGGCTGGCAGCGATGCGGTTGATAAGGTGGAATTCGAAACCCTTTTCAAGAGACCCAACAAAGTGCGGTTTGCATGGACGACGGAATATAGCCGCACGCCCGGCTACAAACAGACTGGTGTGGTTTGGTGTGACGGAGTGGCGGTTTGGGCATCATACTCTTTTCACGGCAACAAACCAGAGCAGAAAACCAGTCTTGAAGCGGCGGTTGCGAGTGCAACGGGAGCCTCTTGCGGGACTGCGCCGACCATCCTCAGACTGCTGTCGGACGAGTTCCATGAGATTATTCGTTTGGATGAACGCCAAGGATTCAAGATAACAGGCAATGACGTGGCGAATGGAGTTGAGTGTTTGATACTGGCCGGGAATGACGCGGACGGTGACGAACGCATAGTATGGATTGGTCGCGAGGACCATCTGATCCGACGAATCGAGGACCGATGGAAAGGCTGGACCCGCAAAGAGTGGCAATGGAAAGGTGGAACGCGCGAAGAGGTACGAACCCAGATTGTAGTAAACCAGGATATAGCAGATTCACGATTCAGCAAGGAAGGCCGATAGTGCCGAGCAACATCCAACAAGGCGATGCAGCCGAGCGCGGGAAGCGCCGTTCTCATCAATAAGCCATTGCCGCTCCCGCGCCGGCTGATCTTTACCGTTAGGCCGACGTCAGAGTCGCTGCGACCTCACCGAGGACACACCATGAAGTCTGATTTCTCTGCCGAGTACGTCCTGGACCGCCGGGCGTAGGCGCCGCCTCCGAGCCATCGAACAGGTCAGAGGAAGCGGACGAGACCAGGATAATGTCTCCGAAATTTGGTAGTGTCCTAATTTGCTCTCAAGGCTTAAAGCCTACGATTAATCGCAAAATATCCTTAGGCACATCGTGGTTGAATTGTGCTTGGACGGGAATCTTTGCGGCCCTGAAAGCGTTTAGAATTGACTGCGTTCGTTCTGGGACGTTCTCGGTTATCATCCTATCTTCTAGGGCCGTATGCTCGGTGTGTATCCAGAGTTTCAGACCAACGGGAGCCGGGATAATCAGTGCCCGATCGTTGAGATCTATTTCCCATCCACTAGTTCTGAATATTTCCACTATCTCGGCTCCAAAGGCTTGTATTTCAGGGCTTCCTATATGGCACTGGATTTCGAGCCGGCCTTTAGGGGCATGCATCAAGACGTTAATGGCCTGTTGTCGCTGTTCTGCTGTTACACGCCGAGGCTTCATGCGTTCTTGGAGTTCCAATAATGCCTTCTCCGCTTCTGCTCGTCGTTGCTCCGCATTAGCGACGATACCCCGCAGTCGTGTTACTTCGAGAGTGGCCTGTGCGGACTGCGCCTCCGCATTCGCTATACCCTCTTTGGCGCGCGCCGCATCCGCCTTTGCGATTGCTATTTGCTTGTCTGCTTCGACCCGCTCAGTCTTTGCCGTCTCGGTTTCCTTGGTTAGTCGGGCCGTCTCTTCTTTTGCCTTCTCTATTTCTAAGACAGTATCTGCAACACCTTTATTCGCTTTGGCTGCTTCGGCATTTGCTTGGGCCAAGTCTCTTGTTTGGTTTCTACTAACAATGCGCCCCGTGATAATAGTTCCGAATCCGGCGAGGACCGTACCGGCTACTAGTATTACAGAGACGGCCTGGAATAACGTGTTCCAGCTCTCAACTGACGACGGGAAGATATTCATTATCTTAGTCCTTATCTGCGCTTTCGTGGTCATAATCGCGTGCGTCGCAACGGTGATTAGCCTAGTATCAATCAGACGGAACAATAGTGTAACACATAAATAGTTCTTGACACGCCTAATTTCTGTGCTACAATAATCTCATTATGGCAAACATCCTGAACAGAGACAAGCAAATCGCGGTTATCAGCGCATTATCTGAGGGTGCCAGCATACGTTCGATTGAGCGTATGACAAATATCCACCGAGACACAATCATGCGTCTCGGTGTGAAGGTTGGTCAAGGCTGCGCTGGTATCTTAGATCGCAAGATGCAAAACCTGTCTTGCCAGCGATTAGAGTGCGACGAGATTTGGGGATTCATTGGTAAAAAGCAGCGTCACACAACGATTGAAGATAACCCTACGCTTGGCGACGTTTGGACGTTCTGCGCGATTGACGCTGAAACAAAGTTAGTTCCGGCTCATAAGGTTGGCAAGCGTGACCGGGCCGCAACGGACATCTTTATTCGCGACATAGCAGCGCGAGTTAAGGGACGTGTTCAAATTTCAACAGATGGGCTCAGAACCTACGTGGACAGCATAGAGCGTGTATACGGTGCGGACGTGGATTATGCGCAAATCATTAAGACCTACGGGCACGATGGATCACAGCATCCAGAGCGCAAGTACAGTGCGCCCACCTTTACCTCTGCTGAAAAGATTCAGATTACAGGCAGTCCGGATATGGACTTGGTTTCTACCAGCTATGTCGAGCGGTTGAACGCGACGACGCGGCTTCACATCAAGAGATTGAACCGGCTTACGCTGGCGTTCAGCAAAAAGCTAGAGAACTTCGAGGCGGCGGTTGCGCTTCACTTCGCCTATTACAATTTCGTGCGACGGCATAACACGATTAGATGCACACCCGCGATGGCTGCGGGCGTCGAGCCGAGTTTCTGGACGGTTGGCGATCTAGTCGAGCAAGCGATATGAGCGACATAGACGACCTCATCAAAGTGATCTCAGACCTACACGGCTGCAAGCCGTCGTACGTCGAAACCGTGCCCATTACTGAGACGTTTCAAGGGCAGATCGTCTGGCAAGGCGATGTTGAGGTATTCGACTTAGAAAACCATCCGAAAGCAGAGCGGGTCTACGCCTGGGCTCATCGGGCAGGCGAGAATGACGAAGGCAAGCGCTACGTCACCGTGCTACAAATCCCGCCAGTCGATTCGCCACAGACAGCGGTTAAGATTGCGATAGTTCAGGAGTACCGTGAGCGCGAAAAAGAAAACTAGATCAGTTGGCAGGCCGCGCCTGCCGAAGGGGCACGCAAAGGGCAAGATCGTTCCTGTGCGTCTAAACGATGCTGACCTGAAGCTATTCACGAAAGCCGCGCAAGCGAGCGATCAGAACTTGTCTGAGTGGATGCGGGCAACCTTGAGAGCCGCTGTGGCCGGGTAGCCGATGAATTTCAAATTAGGACACTACCCGAAATTTGAGCGGCAGTGACCGGTTGGCGCGACAGCGCGGCTCGCGCGACCCGTCACTTACGACGGCCTGTGGCCATTGGGTGAGGTTCCATATGATGTTCACCAAAAGCCTTCGCGATGGAATCCGGTACGGGAGAATCAGATGCAGCATTCGCATCTGGACGCATCCTCATGTAAAGTTAGGCAGTCGTTACCGGATGGACGAGGGCCACATCGTCGTGGATTCGATTGCGCCGATTACCCTCACCGACATCACGTACGATCTGGCCCGTGAATCGGGGTTCGAGAGCGTGGATGATTTGCTGCGAATCGCAAGACACGGCAGCGGCGACAAGGTGTACTTGATTCGGTTCCATTACTGTATGGGACTATGTTGATGGAGATGGAGCGGCCTGCGCAAGCTATGAAGCATTTCATGGAGACTTTTAAACGCACCCCCGGACGGCCCAGAGCAATTTACGGGATTGCGCGTGCTGCAGAGGCTCTCAACGATAAGGAAACGGCGATAAAGCGTTACACCGAATTGCTGGAAGTGTGGAAACACGCCGATAAAGATCGTCCGGAAATCACCACTGCACGGCGGTTCTTATCAATGGGGAAAGCTAAGTCTCGCAAACCGCTCAGGTCGAGGCCGCTTGATAGATAAGAATGTCCGTTGAAGTGGCCGCAGGGAACCGGGATCTGCCGTGGCGAAGGTACGAGTACTGGACGACCAATTTCATGCGATAGAGAGGTACACCCAGAGGATGGCGGAAGGACACACATGACTACCGACTTGTTGCAATGGACATGCGCGGGCATGGTCTCTCAGATAAGCCTCGCGAGGGCTACACTGACTCAAAACTGTGGGCTGATGACGTCAACGCGGCCATACAGACTCTGAGTCTCGACCACCCGATCCCTTTGTGGCTGGTCATATGGATCACTCGTAATCCTCGACTATATACGGCATTACGGCGAGGACGCGATCAGCGGCATTTACATTGTAGGTGGCATTACGAAGCTCGGCAGCGACGAGGCGCTGTCAGTTCTCACTGGCATAACTCACGCGCAAATCCAGATGATGGCGAACGCCGGCCACGCGCCTTTCTGGGAGGATGCGACAACGTTCAACCGGCGCCTGCGGGTGTTCGCCGAGAGTCTGTAGAACCATGACACGCCGTCGAGCACGCCGCCAGTGTTACCTCAATGGGAGGATCAATGCTGGTGCTGCCTAACAATGGCGCGCACTTAACGTTATTCGCTACGGTGGACTAATCACGTGAAGAAACAAGTTCTTATTCATGGACTCATCTACGGTCTTTGTGGCGGGCTGCTGATAGCGGCGCTCAAGGTCATTGAATATCGCTACGTCGTGGTGGAACACTCGATCGAGATTTACGGCGGCTTGACTGCGCTGATCTTCGCCAGTGTGGGCATCTGGCTCGGGCTTAAGCTTACGCGGAAAGAGCAGGTCATCGTCGAACGGGAGCTGATAGTCGAGAGAGAAGTTCCAGTCCCCGCCGGGACCCCGTTTGCTCTGAATGAAAAGGTACTGCAGGAACTGGCGATCACCAAACGCGAATTGGAAATACTCGGGTTGATTGCGCAGGGCCTGAGTAACCGCGAGATTGCTGAAAGACTTTTCGTCAGCGAGAATACCGTCAAGACACATTCCAGCAGGCTGTTCGACAAACTCAGCGCCAAGCGAAGAACACAGGCAGTCCAGCTAGGCAAAGAGATGGGGCTGATTCCGTAGCAGAAATTGAGCTCCTGGGGAGCACGAAAGCTCCCGTCACGAGTTTCCAATTAGTTCAATTCATCCAAACTAAAGTATTATTTTCCGCCCGAACACGCGAAATCATTCGAAAGTATGACGACACAACTGAGGTCCACAAGGTACTTTCCGAGTCGATAGCAAAACATTTCTTGGTGACAGGAGAGCAACAAAGATGAAAAAGACTGTATTGACCTTCGGACTGATCGGGGGAGCCATCATGGCAGCGATGATGTTTGCAACGCTGCCCTTCGTGGACAAGATTGGCTTTGATAAAGGCGAAATCGTCGGCTACACGACGATGATCCTCGCGTTTATGCTGGTGTTCTTTGGCATTCGCTCGTATCGCGAAAATGTGAGCGGCGGCCGGATAACATTTGGCCGTGCCTTCGCGGTGGGGATTCTAATCACGCTGGTCGCGTGTGTTTGCTATGTCATTGCCTGGGAGATCATCTACTTCAAATTCATGCCGGATTTTGGCGACAAATACGCGAGCTACATGGTTGAGAAAGTAAGGGCTTCTGGCGCAAGCCAACAGGCAATCGACGCACAGGTGCAGCAGATGAAGAGTTTTAAGGCACTGTACGACAATCCGTTTATCAACGCCGCGATAACTTTCGCTGAGCCGTTGCCTATCGGCTTGATCGTTACTTTGATCTCGGCGGCCATTCTAAGGAAGAAGACAATTGCCGCCACCAGGGATGAGGGTCGGCCAGCCCAGCTGCAGGTCCAGTAAGAGGACTAACTGGGTGAGTTGAGTGGTTTGGCGAAATAATCGGGAACACAACACAGGAGGAAATTATGGAACTGGGAAATTTCTCTGTTAGCCTGGCTGTAAAAGATATCGAAGCGTCGAAGCTCTTTTACGAAAAGCTGGGGTTTACAGCTTTCGCAGGAAATCAATCGCAGAATTGGCTGATCATGAAGAATGGCGACCATAATATTGGGTTGTTTCAGGGCATGTTCGACAAGAACATTCTTACCTTCAACCCGGGCTGGAGTAGCGATGCTGAGCAACTCAGCGAATTCACGGACGTTCGAGAGTTGCAGCGCATGCTCAAAGATCGTGGCGTAACCATGATTTCAGAAGCTGACGAAAGTTCAAATGGCCCGGCTAGCTTTATGATTGTTGATCCGGATGGAAACACGATCCTGGTAGATCAACACGTATAGGCAATGGATCCGGGCTTGCTAAAGAGTGCCGAGATGGCAGAAAGAGTCGGTGTCAGCCAACGGCGATTCATTCAGATTTTTCGAGACGAGGTAGGTCTAACGCCAAAACTTTTTTGCCGGGTGCAACGGTTTCAAGAGGTCATCAAAACGATTGGAGCGCGTGACACGATAGCATCATCATGATGGGATGCCCCGGCCCGGATTATAAGAATCCGAAGCGGCTCGGCAATGTGACGCAGAGCCTGTACGTCCGTGTGAACGATGTAGACAGACATTTTGAACAGGCCAGGAAGGCGGGCGCTACGATCCTTGAGGAACCCGAGGATATGTTCTACGGCGACCGCCGCTACGGCGCCGCGGATCCGGAAGGGCATCACTGGT